>SKPT01000019.1 GCA_007119405.1 Phycisphaeraceae bacterium | reverse complement strand
GCCCTGGCCGGGCCTGTCCAGCGTCGCGTCGTACCACTTCAGCTCGTTCATGCGCTCGAAGTCGAAGCGCACCGCACCCTTCTCGCCGTGGACCTCGATGCGGTTGCGATTCTTGTCGCCGGTGGAGAAGCGGGTGGCCTCGAAGCTGGCCACGCCCCCGCCGGCGAGGCGCGCCAGGAACAGCACCGCGTCGTCGACGCCCACATCGCCCTTGCCCGAGCCATCGGGCAGCGGGCGCTGCTTGATGAAGGTTTCCTCGATGGCCCCGGTGACCTCAGTGATGGCTTCGCCGGTGATGAAGCGGGCCATGTCGATGACGTGGGCGTTGAGATCGCCGTGGGCGCCCGAGCCGGCGACGTCGCCCTGGAAGCGCCAGACGCGCGGGATATTGGGGTCGGTCGCCCAGCTCTGGAGGTAGGCGGCGCGGACGTGGAAGATGCGGCCGAGCCGGCCCTCCTTGACGAAGCGATGCGCCAGCGCCACGGCCGGGCATCGGCGATAGTTGTACCAGACGAAGGTGTGCTGGTTTCCTCCGGCCCCCGGCGCGACTTTCGCCGCGGCGTCCTTCATCTGCTTCGCGTCCTCGAGCGTGCCGGCCAGGGGCTTCTCGCAGGCGACGTGCTTGCCCGCCTCCAGGGCGGCGATGGCCTGCTGGCGGTGAACGTCGTTGGGCGTGCCCACGTCCACGAGCTCGATGTCCGGGTCGCGCACCGCCTGCTCCCAGTCGGTCGTCCAGTTCGCCCAGTTCCAGCGCGCGGCGAAGGGCTCGAGCTCCTCGGCGTGGCGGGCGGCGATGGTGTGCCGCACCGGCTCGGCGGGCAGATCGGTGAAGTAACGCGCCACGTTCGAGTAGGCGTCGGAGTGGGTTCGGCCCATGAACTTGGACCCGATCAGCGCCACGTTGACTTGCCTGGCCATCGGTCGCTCCTCGTGCTGCTTGCTGAAGGACTCACCCCGCGACCGGGCTTGACGTTACCGCAAGCCGCGCCTCCTGACAAGATGCCCCGTCGCCCGGCCAACGCCCGTCCTGAGCGGTGCGAAGGGCGCGCTCTCCGCCCCGCGGGCGCTGGATGCCCCCGGCTCGCGCCGGGGGTGGACCTTGCGGAAGTCCCGCCCTTCGCTCGCGGACTCGCTCAGGACGGGCGTTGGACCGTTTGGGTGGCGGGGCAGTGGCGGGGTCGGTGGCGGGGCGCGCCGGGCATTGACCGACTTGGGCCGGTCGGATAGACTCATGGCTTAATGAGCCCGTTCCCCTCCAGCCTGCTTCTGCTTGGCCTGGCCCTGACGCACCGCGCCGGATAGGGACGGTTCCCCCGCTTTCGCCACACCGACCGCCCTGTCCGGCCTCAACCGACAGGGCGGTTTTTTTATGGCCGCCCACGCCCGCGACCGATCGCGCACCCTGCAAGGAGCAGTCGCCATGGCCGACGCCGCACCCACCCACGTCCGCATCTTCGACACCACGCTCCGCGACGGCGAGCAGAGCCCCGGGGCGAGCCTGAACCACCAGGAGAAGATGGAGATCGCCCGCCAGCTCGAGGCCCTGCGCGTCGACGTCATCGAGGCGGGCTTTCCCATCACCAGCCAGGGCGACTTCCAGGCCGTCAACGCCATCGGCCGGGAGTTGACGCGGGCGACGGTGTGCGGCCTGGCGCGGAGCGTGCCCGCGGACATCGACCGCGCCGCCGAGGCGCTCAAAGGCGCCCACCACCCGCGCATCCACGTCTTCTGCGCCACCAGCAAGATCCACCGCGAGCACAAGCTGCGCAAGGCGTTCGATCAGATCGTCAAGATCAGCGTCGAGTCGGTCAAGCGGGCACGCGACCACGTCGCCGACGTCGAGTTCAGCCCCGAGGACGGCTCGCGCACGGAGCTGGAGCACCTCGTCGAGATCACCGGCGCGGTCATTGAGGCTGGGGCCACCACGGTCAACATTCCCGACACGGTCGGCTACGCGGTGCCCGCGGAGTACGGCCACATCTTCCAGTACCTGCGCGACAAGCTGCCGATCATCGACGCCAACGACATCTATCTCTCCGCCCACTGCCACAACGACCTGGGGCTGGCGGTCGCCAATTCGCTCGCGGCGGTGCGGCATGGCGCGCGGCAGGTCGAGTGCACGATCAACGGCATCGGCGAGCGCGCGGGCAACGCCGCGCTCGAAGAGATCGTCATGGCCATCCACACTCGCCGGGACTACTACGAGGCCTTCGCCACGGGCATCGACACGAAGAAGATCTACCCCGTGTCGCGCATGGTCGCCAACCTCACGGGCCTGCAGGTGCAGCGCAACAAGGCGGTCGTGGGCGAGAACGCCTTCGCCCATGAGGCGGGCATCCACCAGGACGGCATGCTCAAGCATCGCCAGACGTATGAGATCATGGACCCGGCGGACATCGGCGTGCCCGAGTCCAAGCTCGTGCTGGGCAAGCACTCGGGGCATCACGCGCTCAAGGCCCGTATCCGCGACCTGGGCTACACCATCGACGACGCCACGCTCAACCGCGTCTACGAGCAGTTCAAGGCCCTGGCGGACAAGAAAAAGGACGTCTACGACGAGGACATCGAGGCTTTGCTGGACGAACAGCTCGAGACCGACCGCTGGTTCTGGGAGCTGGTGCGCTTCCAGGTCACCTCCGGCACGGGGGTGATCTCGACGGCGACGGTGGTGCTGCGCGACTCCGCGGGCAGCGAGGCGCTGGACGCGGCTACGGGCGACGGGCCCATCGACGCGGTGTACAGCGCGATTCAGCGCATCACGAACGTGGCGGTGAAGCTCGAGGACTACGCCAGCCGGGCGGTGACCGGCGGCAAGGAGGCCCAGGGCGAGGTGTCGGTACAGATCAGTCACCACGGGCAGAAGGTGCGCGGCCGGGGGTACTCGACGGACGTGGTGGAGGCGGCGGCGAAGGCGTACGTGGCGGCGATCAACCGGCTGCGGGCGGTGGACGTGCGGGAGGTTTCGCCGACGAGCGCGGTCGAGGAGGGCAACGGCAAATCGATGGCGCAGCCGTGATGCCGCGGAGCGCGGCGACGATATCATCCACTGTGTGGGAATGTCACCATGCACCCCCTGGTCGCTCGCCATCATGAGGCCCTCGTCGAGCTGTGCAGGCAGCACCGCGTTGCCCGGCTGGACCTGTTCGGCTCCGCCGCGGTCGCCGGCGCGTTCGATGAGGCTCAAAGCGACCTGGACTTCGTCGTCGAGTTTGCGCCCGATCTGCCCGCCGACGAGCGATTTGATGCCTACTTCAATTTGCGCGACGCTTTGGAGGCGCTGTTCGGCCGCAACGTCGACCTCGTCGAGCCCGGCGGCCTACGCAACCCCTGGTTTATCCGCCGGGTCAACCAGACGCGGGAACAGGTCTATGCAGCGTGACCCGGAGAAGTATCTGCATGACATGCTGGGCGCCTGCCGGTTTCTACTTGAGTTCACCGCCGAGCGGTCTGTTGATGATTATCGAAACGATCGCGCTTTCCGTTCTGCCATCGAGCGCGAGCTCCAGATCATCGGTGAGGCGCTCATGCAACTCGAGCGCGTCGCCCCGGAGTATGCGTCGCGCATACCCGAGCATCGGCGGATCATCGCCTTCCGCCACATCCTCGTGCACGGCTACGACAGCCTCGACCCGGTCACCGTCTGGAACGTGATCGAAACCAAGCTCCCCCGCTGCACAGGCTGCTCAGCGAGATGCTACCGGAGCCAT
>SKPT01000345.1 GCA_007119405.1 Phycisphaeraceae bacterium | reverse complement strand
TGTTCGATCATCCCGAGGATTTCAGCCCGCTCGTGGCCGACCTCTACCAGTGGTGGTACAGGCAGCGCGGGATCGGCGCCCGGCGGCTGATCGGCGAGTCGTTCCTGCTGACCGAGCCCTACTGGACGCTGCGCACCGGCGCCACGCCCTACTGGATGTTCTTCAACAAGGAGCCGTCGGCCGAGCGGCTGCGCAAGTTCCTTGACGAGCGCGAGCTGTTCGACGAGATCTACCTCATGCTTTTCTGCCACGGGGTGGAGTCCGCGGGGCTGACACCGGCGCACGAGTGGCAGGCGATCGCCGACAAGGCGCGCAAGGTGGGCAAGCTGCTGGGCGTCGACCCGGATCGCTACCCGCTGGACTTCGCAACGTACCTCAAGTACCACATCGCGGCTCGCAACATCCCGGCCCGCTATCCGATGCCCGGCATGCTGACGCTGCGCCAGCTCGACGCGTTCCTCGGCGACAACAGTGGCAACTATCTCGTGCAGTGGATCGATGGCGGCGTGCGCGAGGCGGTGATGTGATAGGTTGGGTTGGATGCGCGGGCGCCGAGGCGTGGTGGCGAGGGGAACGCACGGCTTGCCCTCCGGGACAAGCCGTGGCACCCAACATCGTGAGCCTTGACGTGTCCGAAAGGATGCCACGCAACGCCGTGAATTCTGGCTGTAGGGTGGGTAGAGCGAAGCGAAACCCACCGATTGCAACGACAATCCACGGCCAGCGTGGTGGGTTTCGCTGCGCTCTACCCACCCTACATCAATAGTTCACGGCGTTGCGTGGAACCCGTATCCACATGGTGACATGGGCAGCCTACCGCACTGGCAGGATGAGCGGGCGCGGATCAGGTCGCTGCTGGCGAGGCGGCGGGTGGGGTTGATCAGCGACATCGACGGGACGATCAGCCCGCTCGCGGCGACGCCGGAGCAGGCGCGGGTTGAGCCGCGCTGCCGCGAGGCGCTGGGGCGGCTTTCGCGGCGGCTGGGGCTGGTGGCGGTGGTTTCCGGCCGATCGGCGCGCGACGCGTGCGCGATGCTGGGGCTGGCGCGTGTGACGTGCGTGGGCAATCACGGGTTGGAAGTGCTTGCCGACGGGCGTCTGCACATCGATGCCGAGGCGAGGCCTTACGTCCGGCGCATCGGCGAGGTGGTCGACGCGGTCGCCGGCGAGCTGAACGAGCCGGGCATTCTCATTGAGAACAAGCAGGCGACGGCGTCGATCCATTATCGGCAGGCGCGGGATCCGGCGGCGGCGCGGCGGCGGATACGCGAGGTGCTCGCGCCGGTGGTGCGAGATCGGGGGCTTCGCGTGACCGAGGGCAAGCAGGTGATCGAGCTGCGCCCGCCGATCAGGCGCGACAAGGGCACGGCCGCGAGGCGCTTGATTGACGACGCGTCGCTGGATGGGGTGATCTACCTTGGCGACGACACGACGGACGTGGCGGCGTTCGCGGCGGTGCATCGCTGGGCGGGGCCGAACGGCAACGCGGCGCTGGCGGTGGCGGTGCGCGGCCGCGAGACGCCGGGCGAGGTGCTCGCCGCGGCGGACATCGCGGCCGAGGGGGTGGAGGACGTGGCGGAGCTGTTGGCGTCGATGGCGCAGATGTAAGGCCGGGACCGGTGGTCCCCGGGGCGGCGGCGAGGTGGTCGACATGGGTCGTCGATGCGGATCGTCGCATGGGCGTGACCCGGCACACAGCACGCTGCGCGTTGCTGTGTGGCACCCGGCGGCAAGGCGTGGTGCCGAAGGGAACGCACGGCTTGCCCTTCGGACCAAGCCGTGGCACCCGGCGTGGGTCAGTCGTCAAGGTGACGAGGTCGGTGATGGGCGGTCGTGGGCTTCGCGCCGCCTCCCCGGGACCACCGGTCCCGGCTTTATAAGAGGCTGCCTTCGCGCTCGAGGCGCTCGATGTCGGTGAGTTGCGGAGCGAGCCAGGTGCTCAGGTCCTGCTCGATGACGCGACAGCGGATGGCCTCGCTGCGTCGGCGGCGCTCGGCGTCGTCCATGCGCAGGGCGCGGTCCAGCGCGGTGGCGGTCTCGACGACGTCGTATGCGGAGACGGTGACGGCTTCGTCGCCGAGCTGCTCGCATGAGCCGGCGCCTTCGCTGAGCACGAGCACGCCGTGGCGCTGGTTGACGGTGGGGCCTTCCTTGGAGATGAGGTTCATGCCGTCGACGATGGGGTTGACCAGCAGCACGTCGTAGAGCTGCATGGCGGCGACGGCGCGAGGGTAGTTGTCGCCGACGAAGACCTCGATGGGGTTCCACACGCCTGTGCCGTACTCGGCGTTGATCCACGCGGCGGCGCCGCTGACCTCGGTGAGGTATCGCTGGTACTGCTCGATGCCGAGGCGCGACGGGACCATCAGGGCGAGGAACTTGATGCGTTCGCGATGCTCGCGGTGGTGGCGCAGCAGCAGCTCCAGCGCCTGGAAGCCGCGGAGGATGTTCTTGGAGGGCTCGACGCGGTCGACGCGAACGATGGTCTGCTCGCGCAGGCGGGCGGCGAGCATGTCGCGGTAGCGGGCGACGTGGTCGGAGGCGGCGACGCGTTGCAGGTCGTCGGTGTCGATGGAGATGGGGTAGGGCCTGATCCAGGTCGTGTGGCCATGGGTCTGCACGCAGCGTCCGGCCCAGTCGACGTGGGCGGTGGGCAGGTGGCGGGCGCAGGCGTCGAGCAGGCTGTGCACGTCGCGCCGGGTCTGGACGCCGATGATGTCGTTGGCGCAGAGGCTCTGGAAGATGGCGCGGCGCATGTGGTGCGGAAGCATGGTCCAGGCCTCGGCGCCGGGGCAGGGGATGTGGATGAAGTGGTGGATGATCGCGCGGTCGCCGAGGCGCTTGCGCAGGTGGGCGGGGCAGAGGTAGAGGTGGTAGTCGTGGAGCATGACGATCGCCCGGCCGTCGGCGGCGCGGGTGTCGGCTTCGTCGATGATGCGGTCGGCGAACAGCTCGTTGACCTTTTCGTAGCCGGTGCGCCAGGCGCGCCAGGTGTGCTCGTCGATGGTGGGGGTGCGGGGGGCGTCCCACATGTTGTGCTGGAGGAACCAGAGCAGCGGGTTGGCGATGGTGTTGTAGTAGCCTTCGTAGGCGTCGCGGGGCGGGACGACGAAGCTCAGGCGGAAGCGGTGGCCGTCGTCGGCCCATTGCACGTGGCCCCGGCCCCCGCCACCGCCCCCGTGCCCGTCACCCTTTCCGCCGTCCTGAGCCTGGCGGGCCTGTTGTCGATCGGCGTCGGACATGGCGGCAGCCACCCAGATGGGGTTGGCGTGATGGCTGATGCCGCTGAGGGCGGTGATGACGCCGCCGGTGCCGCGATGGGAGGTGATGGAGCCGTCGGCGCCTCGCTCGAAGGCGACGGGCCCGCGGTTGGAGGCGACCACCAGGCTGCGGTGGGCGAGGACCCGCTGGGTCAGGCGCTGAAGCTCGTCCTGATGTCGTTGACGCGAAGCCTCGGCCGCGGCGCGCGGGGCGTGGGAAGGATCGTGCATCGCTCGCCACCTCGGGCAATGCTAGGCGCGGTGAGGGGGGCTGCGGCTGCGTGGCGCGGGATGGGGATCCGTTGCTGTATAAAGCCGGGACCGGTGGTCCCGGGGCGGCGGCGGCGGCGCGGGGTGATTCGGCGTCCGGCCTGTTCGTTGCATCGGCACACGACGACGCCGGTGCACACCGAGGTGCCGAGGACGGTTATCGCGCTGCGTGCGGTTGCCGCCGATGCCCCGGG
>SKPT01000356.1 GCA_007119405.1 Phycisphaeraceae bacterium | reverse complement strand
TTGACGTGCGCGAGTGGCGACGCACGATCGAGTTTCGCACGGCTTTGATCCACAAACGCACGCGCTGCAAGAACCAGTTGCGTTCGCTGCTGCGCACCTACGCCATCGCCAGCCCGCCGCGCACCGCCGAGGCGGTCGTGGCGTACGTCGACGATCTCCATCGGGCACGGCTTGACGTTGTGCCCTTTCTCCGTGTGGCGATGCCGAACAAAGGTGGTTGACCGCTGCTCACGCTTCACAAAAACCAAACGATCACCCGAAGGCCGACGAGCATGCCGAGGGATCAAGCTGACGATGCGCGCCGGATGGCCTTCGTAAAGCAGATTGTCGACGTGTTTCGACATCCAGCTACGCTGAGCACCGCGACGATTATCGGCGCCGTGATTCCGGTTCGGGACTTTCGGTTGGTAGACGTTGACCGCATCGAGGCGAGTCTGCTCCTGGGGGGCCTGCTCCTCCTGTCGGCCTGACTCATCGTGTCTGTCACGGGTATGACGTGGACGGTGTTCTCGGATGATCGCCACGTAGCGGGGCCTCTGGGCCTGGAGGCGTGGAGGCCGCATAATCTCGCAAAGGTGGTGTTCACGGCGGGTATCCTTTTCACCTTCGGCGTGGTGTTCACCGCGGCTGCGTTCTTGTTTGTCGCGCTTCCGCAGGCCGCCTGAGATCAGTGGGTTGGGGAACCGCGACCGACCGCCTGACGCCCTCCACCCTCCGGCCCCCGTCAGGCCCCGGCCATCATCGACCGGGGCCTTTTGCATGGGGCCCTCCCTCCTCCTGTCCTGGCCCGGCCAACCCGGGGCATTTAGCCATCAGGTGATAGGTAAAGGGCAAAAATGTGATACAATCGGGCTCAATCGGTCTCGAGTGAGACTGACATAAAGGCACGGAATAACAGGGATTACAGCAGTTACCGGGTCGCTGGTTCGAGCCCTGTATCGCCCATTGCCCGCCGGGATCCACAGCCCCAGATCCGTAATCCCAACCCCCCCGCCGCATGCCCTCCATCCGCGACCTCCAGGCCGACGCCGGCGCCGATTTCATCCAGTTCGGCCCACCACCCGCCGAGGGCGGGGCCGAGTTGGCCCACAGCTTCGGGCGCGTCGAGCTCGAATACGCCGCCATCCGCCAGCGTGTGGGCATCATGCACCTGCCGCAGCGCGGCGTGCTGCGCGTCACCGGCCGCGACCGCCAGGACTTCCTCCACCGCATGATGACCCAGGACGTCAACGCCCTGGCCGGCGGGGCGACCACGCGGAGCTTCCAGCTCAACGACAAGGGCCGCATCGTCGCCGACGCCCTCGTCCACCACGGCGAGGCCGACACCTGGCTCGAGCTCGACCGCCTCGACCTGCCCGAGCTGCACCAATTGCTCGACGGCCGGCTGTTCGCCGAGGACGTGGCGATCGAGGACTTCTCCGGGCAGCGCGAGGCCCTGGCGTTGCACGGCCCGGCGGCGGTGGCGCTGGCCCGGCGGCTGCATGAGGCCGGCTCCGACCCGGGCGAGATCGCGCCGGGCACGCACCACGTGCTGACGCTGGCGGAGACGACCGTCACTGCCTACCGCCACGACGACGCCGGGGCGCCGTGCCTGCGCCTGCTTGCCGACGCGGAGCGCGCGGCAGTGCTGTACCGCGCCCTGCTCGAGGCCGCGGGCTACGAGCCGGGCGGCGACGAGCAGGCCGACGCCGCCTACGCCGAGCGCCGCCGGCAGACGCTGCGTGGCCGGCCCGTCGGGTGGGCGGCCTACAACACGGCCCGGATCGAGGCCGGCTCGCCGATGTTCCACGTCGACTTCGGCCCCGACTCCCTGCCGCCGGAGACCGGCCTCCAGGACCAGGCCGTCAGCTTCAACAAGGGCTGCTACCTGGGCCAGGAGGTCGTCGCCCGCATCCGCAGCCTCGGGCACCCGCGTCGCGTGCTCGTGGGGCTGCGCTTCGACACCGACGAGCTGCCCGTCGCCGGCACGCAGGTGCTCAAAGGCGACGCCGACCCGGCCAACCCTGCCACGAGCGACATCGTCGGCGGCATCACCTCCTCGACCATCTCGCCGCTGCGCGGGGGCACGGCCATCGCCTTCGCCGTCATCAAGTGGGGCCGGCACGAGCCCGGCACGGAGCTGACCACCTTCGCCGAGGGCCGGCCGGTCAAGGCGACGGTGCAGGGGCTGCGCTTCATCGAAGCCGAGGCCGGTTGAAGCGGGTGCACCTCACAAGAAGAGCGGGTGCGGTTTACGATGATCGGGTGCCACTGACAAGCGGAGTCTGCGGAGCTTGTCAGTGCCGATCGGCGTGGCGTACCCGGGACGCCATTCGACACTGACAAGGCCGAAGACGGCCTTGTCAGTGGCACCCGCTACCTTTTTGAGGTGCACACGTTGAAGCCCCCGATGCACAAGGCTGCCGCCATCTGCTCCCGGCCCGCCGCGTGCGCTGGTGTGCATTGGTGACCGGCGCAAGCCGCGTCCGGCGTCGCGCGTTATCTTCTGCCCATGGCCAAGCGCCCGCCGGACAGCCCCGTGTCCGAGACGACCATCTGGACGGACGGCCGATCGGCCCGGACCGTCGCCGCGGTGCTCGACGCTCTGGGCCCGGCGGTGCGTCCGCTGGCCGTCGGCGGGCCGCGCGCTGATGCGATCACAGACCTGGCCCGCCAGCTCGATCGCCCGTGCGAGGATGACCTGCGCAAGCTGCTGGTGCACTACCCTGCGGCGTTCGTGTTGCTGGCCACCGCCAAGGGGGTGCGGCCGGAGCACCTGCACACGGCCGTGGAGCACGGCACGACGGTGCTCAGCCTCGAGCCCGTCGCCGACGACCTGCCCGCGCTGGCCGAGCTGACCGAGGCGCCGTCGCGGCGGCGCGGCGGCGTGGGCGCGACCTATGGCCACGTCGTGCACGCCCCGGCCTTTGTCGCCTCGCCGGGCCACCTCAGCGCCGCCGAGCCGCACGAAGCCCTGGGCCCGCAGCGCACGGTGCTCTTTCAGAGCGTGGGCCGGCCGGGCGAGGGCTCGCTGTTCGCGCGGCTCTTCGACGCCTGGCGCACGGTGCTGACGCTGGCGCCGATGCCGCTGACGATCGACGCGACGCTCGTGGCCGAGGAGCCGGACGTGCCGCAGTCGCTGCGGCGCATCGCCGGGAGCATGACCGCCCACGCCCGCCTGCCCGGGGCCGGCGCGGTCGTTCTCAGCGTCGCCGACCGGGCCGGGGCCACCCATCGCCACCTGCACGTGCTCGGCGACGCGGCGGAGCTGCGCGTCACGGACACCGGCTACACGCTGCACCAGGCGACCGGCCAGTTGCTCGACCGCGGCAACCCCTACACCCGCCTGCCCTTCGCCGAGCTGGTCGCCCACCAATGGCGTGGCCTGCTGAATCGCTCGCCCGCCAGCGCCTCGGCGACGCCGCACGACACCGAGGCGCTGGCGTGCTGCCTCGCGTGCCTGCTCAGCGCCCGCACCACGGCGCCGGAAGATCCGCGGCGGATTCTTGAAATCCACGCCTGATATGCATTGCGCTCGCGTCACCGCGAGCGTGCGCGGCCTTGATGTAGGGTGGGTTTCGCTTCGCTCTACCCACCCTGCATCCGGCGGCGTGCCATCACAGGAAGATGAACACCAGCACGACGAAGATGATGAAGCCGAGGATGCCCCAGGCGGCGATCAGGTCCCAGCGGTCGAGGGTGCGGCGAACCCATTGGCGGGTGACGTCGCCGGCGTCGGGGCCCTTG
>SKPT01000664.1 GCA_007119405.1 Phycisphaeraceae bacterium | reverse complement strand
TGTTGCAGACGTGCCGCCAGCAGCAGCGCTCGGCTTACACGTTCATCGCCGAGGCGGTCAGGGCGCACTTCATGGGGCGCACCTCGCCCTTGCTGCTCTGATCGGTGTGAATGGTTACCTGGTGCAAACGGTCCGTCAAATCGCTCGGGGTGAGTTGGGTACGCAGACGCCCGTGCCCACGAGCACGGAGTTCCAGTACCTGGCTGGCGAGATCAACGCGATGAGCCGGTCGCTCGCGCATGCCGAGCACCAGCGGCACCACCAGCTTGCCCGGGCCAAGCGGATTCAGGAGCACCTGCGCCCCCAGCCGGCGGCGGTCGAGGGCCTGCGTCTGGCGATGCTGGCCGAGCCGGCCAGCGAGGTCGGCGGTGATCACCACGATCTGATCCGCCTGCCCGATGGCAGTTGGCTCGTGTTCCTGGCGGACGTGACGGGTCATGGCGTGCCCGCGGCCATGGGGGCCGCGATCCTCAAGGCCCTGCTCGCAGCCGTTGGCGACGCCGAGACGGACCCGGCCACGATTCTCCAGCGCATCAATCGGCGGTTCCACCACGTCACCCTCGACGAGGACTTCGCCTCGGCCATTGTCCTGCGCTGGGTGCCGGACCAGGGCCGGCTCGAGTACGCCAGCGCTGGCCATGAGACGGCGTACCTGCTTGGCCATGATGACGAGCTGCGCGAGCTGACTTCGACGGGCTTGTTGCTGGGCGTTGATCCGGAGGCGCGATGGCAATCGCATGAGCTGCCCCTGCGGGCCGGGGACCGACTGGTCCTGTACACGGACGGGCTCACGGAGGCGCCTTCGCCGGCTGGGGCGCTTTTCGGCCGGGCACGGCTGCGGCAGACGCTGCTGGAGGCCGCGGCCGGTGACGCCGAATCGCTCAGCCAGCATCTGCAAGCTGCGTTGGCTGATCATCGCCAGGAGGTGCCCGCCCGTGACGACCTCACCATGATGGTGCTCGAAGCTTTGGTACCGCAGACCAAAGCGACCCCCCAACCGGCGGTCACGCGCGGCTTGAGCACCGCCGCTGCGGCGAGATGACGACCGCGGCTGCACCGGGGCCAACGGCATGACCCTTCACTTGGGTGCGTACTGCTGGCCAAACGCGTGCAGTTCGCGGAGTGCGAGGCGCAGCTCATCGCCGATGCTGACGGCCAGCGGGATCGGCTGGCAGTCGTGTGTCACTGATTCGTCCAGAGGAAGCGACAGCGCG
This sequence comes from Phycisphaeraceae bacterium, assembly GCA_007119405.1. The sequence goes on along the minus strand of SKPT01000664.1, from coordinate 12,075 downwards.
AAATCACATTTGCGGCAGACGAGTTGCTTATCAACCGGCACGTACCCGAGCCCCTCCTCGTAACATCCGCGGCAGGTATCCAGTGCGACCTGGTATTCCGTGTCCGGCAGATTCACCACAAAGAAGCGTGTTTCGAGTCTGTCGTCCGACTGGTGGACAAAAAAACTGACCTCGTCTTCCATGGCGGTACGTGGAATTACCACCTGGTCGCCGCGGACGTAGTCGTGCGCGTCCTTTGCGAGCGGCCGCGGTAAATCCCTGGCATGTTCTGCGAACGGCATGTGGGTCTGCGTGTCTCTGTTTGATGCGATCGCGATCCACATGGTCACGAGCAACAGGCCGAGCATCAGAAGGGTCGCCGTCGCGATCAGCACCTCGAAGCGTCCTCGTGGGCGACGGCGACGGTTTTGCCGGTGGCTTCGATTTGGTTGGTGTTTTCTTCGTGACATAATGCGGGCTCCAGGGGTTCATGCAGTTTTCTCCCAGTCTATACCCCTGCGGGCGATGGACAATATGGCCGTCTGACGCACCAAGGTTGACGGGACGAGATGGTGGCACCGTTGTTGCGGAGGGAAGAATTTTGTCGGGATCACTGAACCTGGCGGTTCATGCCCAACGTTCTGATGGACAGCGGGTCCTGACATCGCGCCCCCAGGCACCACCATCACCGCAGCGCAAGAGGAGTTTCAGGATGCAATTGTTATTTGCTACCGGTGCAGCTCTAACCCTCATGATCGTCGCAAACTCAGCTGGGGCGGGCGATTCCGCGGCTGCTACGCCCCACACGGAGGGGCCTGCGGCCACGGCCGACGCTAAGGAGGCTCAGCCGGATTTCCGATGGGAGCGACAGCGTCGCTACCACCCGCGCCAGGGCTGGCGCACGACGTGGCGCCGCGTGGAGATAACGCCAGAGCCGCGGGCAGAGGTGGAGCAGCCCGCTGTCTCTTATCGATGGGAACGGCAGCACCGGTACCATCCCAGGCACGGGAGTCGGATCCGCTGGGTGCGCGTTCGTGCCCAGGACTAGCAAGTGAAGCGCCGTTGTCACCGCCGGCCGAGGTGGTCGGCGGTTCAGTGAACGTCTATACTGGCCTCTTCAGCCGGTCACGGAATTCCTGACGGATGTCGCACCGTAAACCGATCTCTCTGGCTCTCGTGCTGGTCCTGGCGTTCTGGACGCCCATGGCGATCTGCTGTGATGCGGCTAAGGCCGAGGCGGAAGCCGGTGCGGCTCAGGGAAGCGACACGGCCATCGAGTTGTGCCACGGCGTACCGCGAGCGCCTTCATCGGACTCGGACACGCCACGGGACACCGACGGGTGCGACGATCACGATTGCGCCTGTGCATCACATCTGCTCGGAACATGCGTGGTACGGTCCTCAGAGACCAGGGCGGTGCCATCCGCTTCCTCGGGCCACCTGCTGTCGGCGATGTTGGCGATTGCACCGCTCCAGCCGCAGACGTGGTTGCCCCACACGTTCTTCACGACGCGCCTCGAGCCTGAGCGGTTCCCTCTGTCGCTTGCCGCGCCGAGTCTCGTGGCGCTGAGCTGCCAGCTCACACTCTGAAAACCCCTCTTCAGCCGAACGACCAGCGGCCCATGTAGCGCGCTCGTCGGTTGGTGCGCCTGGCCTCGGGCTGCACCGCAGCCGACGGGCGCCGCCGGTACGCGGTCAGGCTTCCATGCAGTTCGAGATGGTGATGCTCCGCGCCGCCCGACCGATGTCGCGGCAGGCGCGCGGAGGTTGACAAGGCAAGCGACTTCGCCTCATTCACACTGGAAGGACAAGATTACGATGAGCAAGCGATTCATGATCCATGCACCGCTGTCCCTGTTCGCCATCGGCGTGATCGGGCTCTGGGCGGTGAGTCTGCCGGGATGCGATACGGACACGTCACATGTGCACGCTCAGGGGGCCAGCGCCGCCCAGGCTGACGATGAACATGATCATGCGGTCCACCGATACGACGAACACGCCGGACACGATCACGGGGCCCATGCCAGCGATGCCGACGGCGCCGACGAGAGGGCCTTTGTCGGCGACGCTTACCCGCTGAACACGTGCCCGGTGTCGGGCCGGCCGCTGGACTCGATGGGCGGCGCGGTGTCGTACATCCACGAAGGCCGGGAGATCAAGTTCTGCTGCGCCGGCTGCGACGAGCAGTTCGAGGCGGATCCCGCGGCCCACCTGGCGGCGATCGACGAACAGATCATCGAGCAGCAGAAGGAGCACTACCCGCTGCAGAGCTGCCCGATCAGTGGGGCCGAGCTGGGTTCGATGGGCGAGCCCGTCGATTCCGTCTGGAACAACCGGCTGGTGCGGTTCTGCTGCCCGTCATGCATCGAGGACTTCGAGCGGGAGCCGCAGAAGCACCTGGAGAAGCTGAACGCGGCGGTGATCGCTGAGCAGACGGACAAGTACCCACTCGATGTGTGCGTTGTCTCGAACGAGCCGCTGGACGCGTGGGGCGAGCCAATCGAGGTGGTGATCGCCAACCGTCTGGTGCGGACGTGCTGCGAGGGCTGCGTTGAGGACCTGGAGGCGTACCCGGCCAGGGTGCTGGCGGCGCTGGATCGCGGCGAGCCGCTGGAGAACGCCGGCCACGATCACGAGCACGGTCAAGGGGACGGCGGCCACGATCATGGGCACTGAGGCCGGCACTTGGAGATCGCAATGAAGATGCACAAGTCCATGTTGGCTCACCCGCACGTTTGGCCGGTGGTGGTGGTGCTGCTGCTGCTCGTCGCTGCGGCGTCGCCGAGTGGGGCGGCGCCACCGCCGGCGGACGGTAACCAGATGTGCCCGGTGACGCCGGAGGAGCCGGCCAAGGCGCGCTACGCGATCGAGCATGGCGAGCAGACGATCTACTTCTGCTGCGGCCGGTGCGCCGGGCGCTTCCGCCGCGATCCGGAGCGATACCTGGCCGTGCTTGCGACGCTGCCCGCCGATGGGCACGCGGATCACGATCACGAGCATGATCACGCCGAGGATGCCGAGCACGCCGCCGACGACGACGCGCACGCCGACCACCAGCACGAGGATGTACCGCGGCTGCTGGCGTGGCTGGGGCATTTCCACTTGGTCGTCGTGCACTTCCCGATCGGGCTGCTGCTGGCCGGGGCGATTGGCGAGCTGCTGCACCTGGCGACGCGCCGGCCATGGCTGCGCGACGGCGTGCGCTTCAGCATCTGGGGCGGCGCCATCGGGGCGGTACTCGCGGCGCCGCTGGGCTGGTTCCTCGCGGGTTGGGACCTGACGCACGACGACTGGCTGCTGGGCACGCTCGTGTTCTTCTGGGCGGTCGCGCTGGTGGCGGTGATGGAACTGCGTCGCACACGGCCACAAGCCCGCTGGGCCTGGGGTTACCTGGCTTTGCTGTTCAGTGGCGCGCTGCTGGTGGCGATCACCGGCCATTTCGGTGGCATGTTGGTCTTTGGACCGGAGTACCTGGCATGGTGAGACATACATCTGTAATGGGCGTTGGCCTGCTCGTGCTGGCGGTCAGCGCCGCGTTGCTGGCGGGCTGTGCCGGGCCCCTGGAGCGCGAGGCCATCGATCGCTGGCAGGCCGTCGACGAGCAGCGCTATCGCACCGCCAGTCGATCCGTCGCGGACGTCGAGCAACCGCCCAGCAGAGCCGTCGAGCTTCCCGGTACCCCCACACTCGCGGACTACCTGAGCTACGCGGCCGAGCACAACCCGGGCCTGGAGGCCGCGTTCTATGAGTGGAGGGCGGCGCTTGAGCGTGTGCCGCAGGCGCGGGCGTTGATGGACCCGGAGCTGAGCTACAGCTACTTCGTGCGGGAGTCCATGACGCAGCAGAGCGTCAGCCTCTCGCAGATGCTGCCGTGGTACGGCAAGCTGCGGGCGCGCGGTGACGTGGCGCTGGCACAGGCGCTGGCGGCGGAGCGGCGATTCAGCGCGCAGCTTCAGCAGGTGTGCTCCCGCGTCAAACAGGCCTACGCCGAGTACGCCTATTTGGCCCAGGCGCTGACGGTGATGCGGGAGCAGCACCGGATTCTCGAGGATTTCGAGGCCGGGGCGCAGGCCCGCTTCGAAGCCGGCGACGTGCCCTACGCCGACATGGTGCGGGCGGCGGTGGCGGTCGAACAGGCGCTGGACGAGATCCGTTCGTATGAAGCGAGGCGGTCGTCGCTGGTGGGTCGGTTGAATGCCGCGCTCGGCCGCTCAGCGGATGAATCGCTGCCCTGGCCCGAGCCGCTGCCCGACGCGGAGGTCGCTGAGGACGAAGCGCAGTTGCTTGCCGAGCTGGCGCGCCTGAACCCGGAGTTGGCGGCACTGCAACATGAGACCGCCAGCCGACGTCAGGCCCATCGCCTGGCGCGGCAGAACGTGATCCCGGACCTGATGCTCGGCGTCGAGTACATGGACATGGTCACCATGGATGACCAGGTGGCGGTGATGGCGTCGGTGAATTTGCCGATCTGGGGCGGGCGCAATCGCGCCGAGCGGGCCGAGGCACTGGCGGAGTTCGGTGCGGCTGCCCGCCGGCGGGTGGACCGCCGCAACGAGTTGGAGTCGGAACTGCGCCTGGCGTGGTATCGCTTCGAGGACGCCAACCGCCGCGCGGCTTTGTTCCAGAACACGCTGATTCCCATGGCCGGCGAAGCATTGGAGGCGACCGAGGCCGCGTACGCCCAGGGCCAGGCCGAGTTCCAGGCGCTGACGCAGGCTCAGTCGGCGCTGCAGACGTTGCAGTTGACTTACGAACGCACAGTGACGGATCGCTTCCAGGCATTGGCCGACCTTGAGCGGTTGGTCGGCCGGAGCCTCAGCGACGGTCCGCCGCAGGACACGAATCAGGACGACAACGCAGGCAGCGCGCCGGCGCGGCCTTGAAGGAGTATGCATGATGACGCTCTCGAACGCCCCGCAAGTGACGCGCTGGCTGCTGGCTGGCGGACTGGTGCTTCTGCTCGTCGCAGTATCGTTGGGCTCGTTCGTCGCCGGCCGGGGCTTTCGCTCCGACGACGCGGCGACGGTGCAGCCGACCGCCGCCAGCGGTGATGAGCAGCAGGACAACGGCAACGCCGGCTCTGATGAGACGGTCTACTACTGCTCGATGCACCCGCAGATCACGTCGACCGATCCGGACGAGCCGTGCCCGATCTGCGGCATGGACCTGATCCCCAAGCCCACCGACGGTGACGACGGCGACACCGACTTGCCGGTGCTGCGGCTGAGCGAGCGGTCGGCGCGGCTGCTGGAGATCCGCACCATGCCCGCCGAGCGCCGGGCGGCCGAGACGGAGGTTCGCTTCGTCGGCAAACTTGATTATGACGAGCGGCGTCTTCGGGATGTGGTGGCGCGCAGCCAGAGCTACGTCGAGCGCCTTGATGCCAACTACCTCTGGACGGCGGTGCGCGAGGGCGAGCCGCTGGCGGCGTTCTACAGCCCGCAGGTCACGGCCGCGGCCCGCGAGCTGCTTCTGGTTCAGCAGAGCCATGCCGCAAGGCGCAACCCCAACGGCCTGGAGGCCGGCAAGGCGAGGCTCGAGCGCCTGGGCGTCTCGGCGGACCAGGTCGATGCGATCCTCGAAACGGGTGAGATCCCGCGCATGTACGAGGTACGCAGCCCCATCGATGGCGTCGTCGCCGAGCTCAACGTGCGCGAGGGCGAGTGGCTGGGCGAAGGCGGTCGGCTGCTGCGCATCGCGGACCTGTCCACGCTCTGGTTGCAGCTCGAAGCCTTCGAGAGCGACCTGCAATGGCTGCGCGTCGGCCAGACGGCATCGTTCACTGTGCAGTCCTATCCGGGCGAGGTGTTCGAGGGTGAGGTGACGTTCGTTAATCCGAGCATTGACCCGGGCAGGCGCACGACGAGAGTGCGCGTCGAGGTGCCCAATCCCGACGGCCTGCTCAAGCCGGGCATGTTCGCCCGGGGGACGGTCCGGGCCGAGGTGACGGGTCAGGGCCAGGGTGTGCGCCGGGGCGCCGACGACGCCGCGGCCGAGCCACCGCTGATGATCGCCGCCTCGGCGCCGCTGATCACCGGGAGGCGGGCGGTGGTGTATGTGCGTCAGCCGAATACGGACCGCCCCACCTTCGAGGGTCGTCAGATCGTGCTTGGCCCGCGGGTGGGCGACCATTACGTGGTGCGCGAGGGTCTGGAAGAAGGTGAGCAGGTCGTCAGCCGCGGGGCGTTCAAGATCGACAGCGAGCTTCAGATCCGCGGCCGGCCGAGCATGATGGCCCGGGCGGAGCTGTTCGGCGAGGAGCCCGAGGCCGAGCCACGCATCCCCGCCGATCATCCGGCCCATGCGGTGGATCCCGCCGACGTGCCGGACGCGTTTGCCCATTTGGTGGCTGAGGCGTTCGATCGCTACCTCGAGTTGACCGCGGCGTTGGCGGACGATGACTTCGATGCGGCGCGGCAGGCGGTGGTCGATTACCACGATCACCTGCTGGCCATGGATGCCGGTTCGCTCGATCCGACGACGCGCGACGCCTGGCAGGCTGTAGACGTGGAACTGCACAACGCCCTGCACGCCATGGCCGGGGGTGAGGAGCTTGAGGCGATCCGCGAGCACCTTGAGCCGCTCAGCGATTACACGGCCCTGGCGGTGACCGCGTTCGCCCGCGGCCACGTCGAGGCGATGTACCGCGTGCACTGCCCGATGGCCTTCGACAACGAGGGGGCCGACTGGCTTCAGGCCGACGAGCAGGTCGCCAACCCCTACTTCGGCGCGGTGATGCTGCAATGCGGCGTCGTCCAGGACGATCTGCTCGGCAAGCCGGCCGATGACCCCGCCGAGCCCGCCGACCCCGCCAACGCACACGATCCTGCCGCGGCCGACGACTACCCGCTGGACGTGTGCCTGGTCAGCGGCCAGCCGCTGGACTCGATGGGCGGGCCGGTGAGCTACATGCACCAGGGCCGTGAGATCCGATTCTGCTGCGCTGCGTGTGAGCCGCAATTCGAGGCCGACCCGGACCGGTTCCTGCCCAAGTTCGAGCAGGCATCGCCCGAGCCAACCCACAACCACTGAAAGCGGGCCCGGACCGCTGCAGCAGCCCTGATGGGCTGTGAGGTGTCAGAATGAGTGAAAACCAAGAACCCACTGTCAGCGCCGATGTCCAACAGGGCACATTCCTCGATCCGCTGATCCGCTTCTTCCTCAAGCAGAAGCTGGTCGTGGTGCTGATGGTCATGCTGCTTGTCGGCTGGGGCGTGTCGGTGGCGCCGTTCGACTGGGACATCGACGTGCTGCCGCGCGATCCCGTGCCGGTCGACGCGATCCCCAACCTGGGCGAGAACCAGCAGATCGTCTTCACCGAGTGGCCCGGCCGCTCGCCGCAGGACGTCGAGGACCAGGTCACGTATCCGCTGACGGTCAACCTCATGGGCGTGCCCGGCGTCGAGGAGGTGCGTAGCAGCTCGGCGTTCGGCTTCTCGATGGTTTTTATCATCTTCCAGGAAGGCGTCGACTGGGACTGGTCGCGGGCCAAGATCATCGAGAAGCTCAGCAGCCTGCCGCGCGACACGCTGCCCGAGGGCGTCTCGCCGGCGCTGGGCCCGGACGCCACCGCCCTGGGCCAGGTCTTCTGGTACACGCTCGAAGGCCGTGACCCCGACGGCCAGCCCATCGGCGGCTGGGACCTCGATGAACTGCGCAGCGTCCAGGACTGGTACGTGCGCTACGGCCTGCTCGGGGCCGAAGGCATCACCGAGGTCGCGTCCATCGGCGGCTACGTACCCGACTACCTCATCGAGATCGACCCCGACGCCCTGCGGGCCTACGACGTGTCGCTGGCGCAGGTCTTCGGTGCGGTGCGCGACAGCAACCTCGACGTCGGCGCCGGGGTGACGGAGATCAACCAGGTCGAGTACGTCATCCGCGGCGTGGGCTTCATCAAGACGCTCGAGGACATTGAGCGTACGGTCATTGAGGCCCGGGCGGACCATGTGCCGGTGCGCGTGCGCGACGTGGCGAACGTCAGCCGCGGCCCCGCCCCCCGCCGCGGGGCGCTGACCGTGGCGGGGGCCGAGGCGGTCGGCGGCGTGGCCGTGGTGCTCGAAGGCTACAACCCGCTCGAAGCCATCCACAACATCAAGGGCCAGATCGCCGAGATCAGCCCGGGCCTGCCGGCGCGCGTGGTCGTCGACTGGGACCAGGTCCCCCCGGAGGAGGTGCGCCGGTTCGCCGAGGCGCAGGGCTTTGACGCTTTTGCTTCGCCCGATCTCGACCACGAAGCCTGGCTCAACTGGCTGCGCGACACGCCGCGCGACGACTGGCCTGCATGGATCACCACCAGCCAGCTCACCATCGTGCCCTTCTACGACCGCACCGAGCTCATCTACGAAACGCTGGGCACGCTCAACGACGCGCTCTTTCAGCAGATCCTCGTCACCGTCATCGTGGTGCTCGTGCTTGTGGTGCACCTGCGCAGCTCGCTGGTGATCAGCTCCATGCTGCCGCTGGCGGTGCTCATGAGCTTCATCATGATGAAGCTGGTGGGTGTGGACGCCAACGTCGTGTCGCTGGCGGGTATCGCCATTGCCATCGGCACGATCGTGGACATGGGTGTGATCGTTACGGAGAACGTGCTCAAGCACCTCAAGGAGGCCGGGCCGGACGAGCCGCGCCTTGAGGTCGTCTTCCGCGGCACGCAGGAGGTCGGTTCGGCCATCCTCACCGCCATCAGCACCACGATCATCAGCTTCCTGCCCGTGTTCACCATGACCGGGGCCGAGGGCAAGATGTTCATCCCCCTGGCCTACACGAAAACGTTCGTGCTCATCGGCGCGATCTTCGTCGCCCTGACGATCGTCCCGGCCGTCGTGCACCTGACCATCGCCAGCGACGTGCGCGGCAAGTGGCTGCGCCGCGCGTTGCTCTTCCTCGTCGGCGTCGTGGCGGTGGGCATCACCAGCTTCGGTGCCATCCAGGGCTGGGGTTGGGTCTGGCCCCTGGGCCTGCTGCTGCTGGGCGTCGTAATCTATCACCTGCTCGAAGACGACCTGCCCGCGATCATGGCGAAGCTGCGCCCGCAGTGGCTCGAGCCGACGCAGAAGCTGGCCATCGGCCTGCGCCGTGCCGCTGCGTGGGTTGCCAGCGCCATCGCGGCGGTCGCCGTGGCGTACATCCTCGCCGGCGTGTGGGAGCCGCTGGGCCCCGAGCGCGGCATCGCACGCAACTTTATCTTCGTCGCCGGGCTCATCGGCGGACTGCTGGGCCTGTTCTGGCTGTTCATGCTCGCCTACCCCTACGCCCTGCGCGCCTTCCTGCTGCTCAAGGGCGCGTTCCTCATCCTGCCCTTGCTGTTGATCCTTTTCGGCCTCTGCGTGTGGATGGGCTTCGACACCGTCATGCCCATAGCCGGGCCGGCCGTCCTGGCGCTGATCGCCGCGGCGCTGATCTACGACGGCTACCACATGCTGCGCCTGGCCGAGGTGCCGCCGCGGCTGGTCATGACCGTTACGGCCGTCGCCGCCCTCGGCGCCGGCATCGTGCTCGCCGGCGGCACGCTGCTGGCGCAGCGAAACTTCGACCAGATCCGCATGAGCGGCGCCTGGGTATGGGCGAACCACGAATTCCCCGGCCTCGGGCGCGAGTTCATGCCGCCGTTCGACGAGGGCGCCTTCCTCTGGATGCCCACCACCATGCCCCACGCCTCCATCGGCGAGGCGCTCGACGTGTTGCAATACCAGGATCTGGCGATCCAATCCGTGCCCGAGGTCGAAGGCGTCTACGGCAAGATCGGCCGGGCCGAATCGGCGCTCGACCCGGCACCCGTCTCCATGATCGAAACCGTCATCAACTACAAAAGCGAGTACATCACCGACGCCGCCGGCCGACACATCAACTTCAAATATGACACCGACCGCGGCGAATTCATCCGCGACGCCGACGGCGAGCTGATCATCGACGACTCCGGCGGCGGCAGGCCTTATCGCCAGTGGCGCGACCACATCCGCAACCCCGACGACATCTGGAACGAGATCGTCGCCGCCGCCGACCTGCCCGGCACCACCAGCGCGCCCAAGCTCCAGCCCATCGAGACGCGCCTGGTCATGCTCCAGACCGGCATGCGCGCACCCATGGGCATCAAGCTCCGCGCCCCGGACCTCGACACGCTGGATCGCATGGCCGTGCAGATCGAAGGCCTCGTGCGCGAGGTGCCCTCCGTACGCCAGGGCACTGTCAACGCCGACCGCGTCGTCGGCAAGCCCTACCTCGAAGTTCACCCCGATCGCGAGGCGATCGACCGCTACGGCCTGGCGATCGCCGACGTCCAGCACGTCATCCAGACCGCCATCGGCGGCATGCGCGCCACCACCACCGTCGAAGGTCGCGAGCGCTACCCCGTGCGCGTGCGCTACGCCCGCGAGCTGCGCCAGGACATCGAAGCCTTCGAACGCGTGATGATGCCCGGAATGGGCGGTGAGCAGATCCCACTGGCCGAGATCGCCGAAATCCGCTATGCCCGCGGCCCGCAGGTCATCAAGAGCGAGGACACCTTCCTCACCGCCTACATCACCTTCGGCCCGGCCCCACACATGGCCGAGGTAGACGTCGTCGAGCAGGTCCGCGACTACCTCGACGGCAAGGTCGACAGCGGCGAGCTGGCCGTGCCCCAGGGTGTAAGCTGGCGCTTCGCGGGCAACTACGAGCATCAGCTCCGCGCCGCCGCGACCCTGCGCGTCGTCCTGCCCATCGCGCTGGTGACAATCTTCCTGATCCTCTACTTTCAGTTTCGCTCGATCGTCACGACGCTCATCGTCTTCAGCGGCATCGCCGTCGCCTGGGCCGGCGGGTTCGCCATGCTCTACCCCTACGCCCAGCACTGGTTCGGCAACTTCGAGGTGTTCGGCGTGAACATGCGCGAGCTGTTCAACCTCCACCCGATCAACCTCTCGGTGGCCGTGTGGGTGGGCTTTCTCGCCCTGTTCGGCATCGCCGTGGACAACGGCGTGGTGATCGCGACGTACCTGAACCAGAGCTTCGCCCGGCGTCGGCCGACCACCGTCGCCGAGATACGCCAGGCCACCGTCGCCGCCGGCGTCCGCCGCGTGCGCCCGTGCCTGATGACCACGGCGACAACGATCCTGGCCCTGCTGCCGGTGCTCACCGCCACGGGCACGGGAGCCGACATCATGATCCCCATGGCCATCCCCAGCGTCGGCGGCATGCTCTTCGTCCTGCTGACCATGTTCTCCGTGCCGGTGCTCTACTGCCTGGCGGAGGAGATCAAGTTGAAGCTGGGGCTCGCAGGCGAAGCTTCGGAGGCGGCCGCGCGTGAGAAGGCTGGATGACGCAAGCGGAAGTATTCCAGGCGCTCGGCCTTCGCCTGAGAGGAATGTGTCTTACGAAAGGACGTGTTGAAAGGAGTTCGTCATGAAGAAGGCGATGCTTTCCCTTGGGCTGGTGCTGGCGCTGGGCTTTGGCGGCGTCAGCATCGTGCAGGCCGACGATGGCGGTGGCGACGACAAGCCGCCGCGCTGCCCGTGCATGATCGACAACGGATGATCATGCGCAGGGCCTCCCGCTCCCGCCCGGAATGACGACCGGGCGGGGGCTTTGCAGCCGTTTCAAAGCGCATACGAGTAGGCAGTGGATTCCTGAAAGGTAATGTGTGAATGCACAGTGGCGGACAAGAAGCATCCTGGCCGCAGGTGTAATCGTCGGTATCACCATTGCTGCCGTCTGGGGAGGTATCCAGAGGATCTATGATTCCGATGGCGTTGTCCACTCCAACAATGCTGTCCCGCAAGCGGCACCTGCGTTGACCCGGCATTACCATCCGGACCAGGCCTTTGCCGAAGCTCAAGCTGAGAACAAGATGCTGGTGCTCGATTTCTTCGCCCAGTGGTGCGGCACGTGCAAGCACATGGAGCAGACCACGCTCGCCGAGGCGTCGGTTCAACAGCGCCTGCGGAATTTCGTCGCGGTGAAGGTCGACGTTGACCAGCACCGGTCGCTGGCGCAGGCATTCGGGATTACGGGCGTGCCCACGACCGTGATCGCGACCCCGACCGGCGAACCTGTACGAACCCGCCCCGGCTATATGGACGTAGATGAGTATCGCAGCCTGCTTTCGGAAGCCGGTGA
>SKPT01000584.1 GCA_007119405.1 Phycisphaeraceae bacterium | reverse complement strand
CGGCGGCGAGCCCCTCGGCGAGCTTGAGCACCACGTTGCCGGTGAAGCCTTCGGTGACGACGACGTCGGCCTTGGACTCGAAGAGGTCGCGGCCCTCGACGTAGCCGACGTAGTTCAGCGAGGCGTCGTCTTTCATGAGCTTGTGCGTGTCGCGCACCAGCGGCGTGCCCTTGGTCTCCTCGCCGCCGATGGACAGGATCGCCGCCCGCGGGTTGTCGATGTCCAGCAGCCGGCGGGCGTAGACGGCGCTCATGTGCGCGTACTGGTGCAGGTGGGTCGGCCGGGGCTCGGGGTTGGCCCCGACGTCGCAGAGCACCACCGGCCCGAAGAACGTCGGGACGGTCACGGCGATGCCCGGCCGGTGCACGCCCGGCAGGCGTCGCATGGACATCTGGGCCGCGGCGACGCATGCGCCCGTGTTGCCGGCGCTGATGATCACGTCGCAGCGGCGGTCGCCGGCCTTCTTGCCGCCGAGCTCGGCCAGGCGCACGATCGAGCTGTCGGGCTTGCCGCGAAGGGCGGTGACGGGGGTTTCGGCCATCTCGATGACCTGCGTGGTGCCGACGACCTCGACGCGGTCGGCCTCGATGCCGCGCTCGGCGAGGATCTCGCGGATGATCGGCTCGTCGCCGACGAGCACGAGCGTGTCGTCACGGCCGAGCAGGTCCAGCGCGTCGATCGCGCCCGCCAGGATCTTGTCCGGCGCGTGGTCCCCCCCCATCACATCAATCGCGATGCGCACCGACTACGCTTCCTTGTCCAGGTCCAGCTTCAATCCCGGGCGGACGTAGCCACACTCCCGGCAGGCGGTGTGTGGCCGGCGCGGCGTCCCGCAGTTGGGGCAGCGCACCGCCTGCGTGCCACGCAGGGCCTGGTGGGAGCGGCCCATGCGCGTCTGCGACCTTGTCTTTCGTTGGACAGGTACCATCTTGGCTCACCTCGTATTCTGCTGCTGTATCGGCACAGGAACCCCCACCACACCACAACCCGCCACACCACAAGCGCCCCGGCGCGGCCTGGGGGCAAGAGGTAAAAAGTAGCCGCGCGGCCCGGTGGCGTCAAGCGGGTGGGTTCCATCCCGGATCCTTGCCCGGTGCCCGCCGCCCGGCGGGCGGGCGGCGCGGGATTCGACACGCCGAGGCCCGGTTGCTATCCTGTTGGGCTCGCCCGGCCGGCGCCGCCGCGGCCAAAGGATTCCCCAACCGGATTTTACGCCATGAGCCAAGCCACCATCCAGGCCGTCCAGCAGGGCCAGCTCAAGTCCGACCTGCCCCAGCTCGCCATCGGCGACACCATCGACGTGCACACCCGCATCATCGAGGGCTCCAAGGAGCGCATCCAGGTCTTCACCGGCGTGGTCATCGCGATGGGGGGCTCGGGCCTGGAGCAGACGGTGACGGTGCGGCGGATCGTCGCCAACGAGGGCGTGGAGCGCGTCTTCCCCCTCCACTCGCCGCGCATCGCCAAGTTCGAGGTCAAGCGGCACGGGCACGTGCGGCGGGCCAAGCTCTACTACCTGCGCGACCGCGTGGGCAAGAAGCGCCGCCTGGCGGACCGGCGTCGGAAGGTCGAGAAGCAGCCCGGCACGAAGGTGACCACCGCGGCCGCCGCGCCTGATGCCCAAGCCTGATTCGACGCCCGTATAAAGCCGGCACCGGTGGTGCCGGGGGATCGGCGTGGGCGCCCTGAGGCGTGAGGATCGGGATCGGCACGTTGACGCCGCCGGACGCCGTGACGAGGGGGGTGTTTCGCCGTTCGAGCGATGGGCGCCGCTGCCCCGGCACCGCCGGTGCCGGCTTTGTATCGCTGCCGACCCGCCCCTGTCGTCGTGCCTTTGCCCCGCTATATTCCCCTTCCGCCATGAGCGAGCACGAGACACCCGCCTCCGACCTGGTCGCCGAGCGCCGCGCCAAGCTCCAACGCCTGCGCGAGGAGTTCGGCATCGAGCCGTACGGCCGGCGCGTCGACGGGCTGGTCACGCTGGCCGAGGCCCGGGATGGGTACGACCAGGCCGCGGATGCCGCCCATCGCGAGGATGCGAGCCGGGACGACCGCCCGCGGGTGAGGGTGGCCGGGCGGGTGATGCAGGCCCGGGTGATGGGCAACCTGATCTTCCTGAGCCTGCGCGACGCGTCGGGGGATTTGCAGGCGGCGGTGTCGAAGAAGGCGGTGGGGCCCGAGACCTTCAAGCTCGCGAAGCTGGTGGATCTCTCGGACATCGTCGTGGTGGCGGGGCCACTGGGCACGACGAAGACGGGGGAGATCACCGTCTGGGCGGAGGCCTCCGCGGCGATTGCGGCTTCGCGAGAATCACCTGCCGACGCGGGCTTCGCGATTGCCAGCAAGAGCCTGGCCCCGCCGCCGGGCAAGTGGCACGGGCTCCAGGACGCCGAGCAGCGCTACCGCAAGCGCTACGTCGACCTCTACGCCAACCCGCACGTCATGCGCACGATGCAGACGCGCGTGCGCATCATCGACGCCATCCGCGACTACATGCGCCAGCGCGGCTACCTGGAGGTCGAGACGCCCATGCTCCAGCCCGTGCACGGCGGAGCGGCGGCCCGGCCGTTCGTCACCGAGCACAACGCCCTGGGCATGGAGCTATACCTGCGCATCGCGCCGGAGTTGTACCTCAAGCGTCTGCTCGTTGGCGGGATGCCCAAGGTCTTCGAGATCAACCGCAACTTCCGCAACGAAGGCATCAGCCCACGCCACAACCCCGAGTTCACGATGCTCGAGGCGTACGAAGCGTTCGGGTCGTGGGAGACGATGGCGGAGATGGTGGAGGACATGATCTGCACGGTGGCGGAGGAGGTGTGTGGGGGGCTTGTTATCAGGCACGAAGGCACGAAGGCACGGAGGCACGAAGGGGAGAAAGGCGAGGGTGGGGATGAGGCTACGCGTGAGCCACGACGGGTGATTGACCTGCGCGGGGATGAGAACAAGCCGCGCGGGCGGCGTTGGCGGCGGGTGTCAATGGTGGAGCTTGTGGAGGAGCGCACGGGGTGGCAGTTCGACAAGCGGCCGCTTCGGGAAGCGTATCCCAGCTTGCTGGAATTCCTTGCCACAGCTAAGCAAGATGATATCCAGCAGAAGATCGACGAGGTGATGACGCACTTGAGGAAGCTGGCGCCGCGAGGGGCCGATCTCGCGGATTATGAGGCGGGTCTGCTCGCAGGCAAAGGCCGGGAGGCTGCGGATGTAATCGAGGGCCTCTCCCCCGCCGAGCAACTCGTCGAGGTGTACGAGAAGCTCGTCGAGCCGACGCTCATCGACCCCACCTTCGTCACCCGTGTCCCCGGCGAGATCATCCCGCTGGCGAGGCGCTGCGCCGACGATGCCTACTTCGCCGACGTGTACGAACTGGCGATCAACGGGGTGGAGATCAGCCCGGGGTACACGGAGCTGAACGACCCGGACGTGCAGGCCGAGCATTTCCGCCACCAGGTGGGCGAGCGTGAGGAGCAGCAACAATACGACGAGGATTTTCTGGAAGCCTTGCGCGTGGGCATGCCGCCGGCGGGGGGGATCGGGCTGGGGATCGACCGCCTGGTGATGATGCTCACCGGGGCCGAGTCGATCCGCGACGTGATCCTGTTCCCGCTGATGCGGCCGCGGCAGGGGTGAGGGGGAGGCGGTGGGGGCGTCGGGGCCGGGCGGGCGCCTCGCGAAGCCGCAAGCGGCTCGGCCCGGGCAGGGGGGCGATCACTGGAATCCGAAATCCGAAATCCGAAATCCG
>SKPT01000202.1 GCA_007119405.1 Phycisphaeraceae bacterium | reverse complement strand
GCCTTGCGGTCGACGCAGCCGGCGGCATCGAGCACGTCCGGGCCCAGCCCCTCGGCAACCTGCTGGCGGACGGCCGGCTCGTCCAGGGCTTCGTGGGCCAGGGCGTCGGCGTCGATCACCGCGCAGCCGAGGCGCGCGAAGTGGCCGGCGACGGCGCTCTTGCCCGCCCCGGGCCCGCCGAGCAGGCCGATGACCGGCTTGTGGGATCGTGCGGCCGCGTCGGCCATGGCGGGGCCAGTGTACCCGCTTGCGGGCGTTCTCGCCCCGGGGCCGCGGCAGGCAGCGGGCGTCCACCTCGCCCAAACGGTGGCGGCCAAGGCCTTTGCGCGTCCGGTTCCCCGGCGATGCCCGAGCTCCGGCCCGGGGGCTGCCGGCGCGGCCGCGGCGGGATCACCCACGACAACGGCGGGCCGGGCTGGTATCATTTGCCCCCGGGAGACTTGGATCGCATAATGACCGGTTTACCCGCCCCGGTGACGGACCCCCTGCTGATCCGCACTTGCCTGCACACGCAAGGGCATGGCTTATGGCCCAGAAACGACGCCAGCTTGGCGACATTCTCAAACGCTGGAACCTGATCAACGACCAGCAGCTCGAGGAGGCCAGCAAGATCGCCGGCGGGTCGCGCAAGCGCCTGGGCGAGACCCTGGTCGACCTGGGCTACGCCGAGCAGAACGACGTGGCCAAGGCGCTGGCCGCCCAGTTCGAGATGGACTTCATCGACCTGGACCAGCCCAACGTCATCGACCGCGAGAACCTGTCGCTGATCCCGCCGGAGTTGATCAAGAAGTACCTCGTCCTGCCCCTGGGTAAGGAGGGGAACAAGCTCAAGATCGTGGTCCATGATCCGATGGACCTGGCGGTGATCGACGACCTGCGCTTCCGCCTGGGCACGGACATCGAGCTGGCGATCGCGGCCAGGTCCAAGATCAAGGAATACATCGACACGATCATGAGCGAGACGCAGGCCTCGATCGACGAGACCGTGCGTCAGATGACGGTCGACGCGTCGCTGGACAAGTCAATCGACGCGTCGCTGGACCGCTCGCTGGACACCTCCCTGGATCGCGGGGCGTCGATCGACATGGCCGGCGGCGGGGCCGGCGACGACGGGCAGCAGGGCGCGATCATCCGCCTGGTGCAGCAGATCATCCAGGAAGCCGTGATGAGCCGCGCCTCGGACATCCACATCGAGCCGTTCACCGACCGCGTGCGCCTGCGCTACCGCATCGACGGCGTGTGCCACGAGCGCGACCGCATCCCCAAGCGGACGCAGGCGTCGATGCTGGCGCGCATCAAGATCCTCTCGGGCATGCGCATCGAGGAGAAGCGCGTGCCGCAGGACGGGCGCATCAAGATGAACGTCGCCGGCGACGTGATCGACTTCCGCGTCTCGACGTGCCCGGCGTACCACGGCGAGTCGGTGGTGATGCGAATTCTCCGGCCCGAGTCGGCGACGCTGGGCCTGGAGAACCTGGGCATGCGAGAGGACACGCTGCGCACGTTCGAGTCGATCATCAAGCGGCCGACGGGCATCTTCCTCGTCACCGGGCCCACGGGCTCGGGCAAGACCACGACGCTCTACTCGGCCCTGGACGTGCTGAACCAGCCCAACCGCAAGATCATCACCGCCGAGGACCCGATCGAATACAACTTCAAGGGCATCAACCAGTGCCAGGTCAACGACCAGATCGGGCTGGACTTCGCCCGCATCCTCCGCGCCATGCTGCGCCAGGCGCCCAACGTGATCCTCGTGGGTGAGATCCGCGACAAGGACGTGGGCGAGGTGGCGATCCAGGCGGCGCTGACCGGCCACCTGGTGTTCTCGACGCTGCACACCAACGACGCGCCGTCGGCGATCACGCGACTGATCGACATGGGCATCAAGCCGTTCCTGGTCGCCAGCTCGATCCAGGCGGTGCTGGCCCAGCGCCTGGTCCGCATCCTGTGCGAGCACTGCAAGGAGCCGGACACCGAGCCGAGCCGGCGGCTGATGCGGCTGTGCGGGTTCAAGCAGGAGGACATCGCCAACCACACGATCTACAAGGCGGTCGGCTGCAAGCGGTGTAGCAACACGGGCTACCGCGGCCGCAAAGGCATCTATGAGCTGATGACGATGAACAACGAGCTGCGCGAGCTGGCGTTCAACCGGGCGCCGCTGACGCACATCCGAAAGGCCGCGCAGGCCTCGGGCATGCGCAACCTGCTCGGCGACGGCCGGCTGAAGATCCTCGACGGCCAGACCACGCTCGAGGAGGTCTCTCGCATCACGCAGATCGAGGGCCTGATCGAAAACGCCGAGCAGGATGAGGAGGTCGCGGCCTGAGCCCCGCCTCGGCGCCCGGCCCTGCTCCGTCCCACGGGAGATCATTTTTATGTCCACGCTGCACATTGACCGCCTTCTCGACACCGTGATCCGCCAGAACGCCAGCGACCTGCACCTGAGCGTGGGCAAGCCCCCGACGCTGCGCATCCGCGGCCGGCTGGTCGAGCTCAAGACCAAGGTCCTCGAGCCGGCCGACACGGTGGAACTCATGAAGGCGATCACGCCCGAACGCTCGCAGAACGAGCTTCAGGAAGAAGGCGGCTCGGACTACGGCTTCGCCTACGGCGAGGAGGCCCGCTTCCGCGTCTCCATCTTCAAGCAGAAGGGCAGCGTCTCGCTCGTGCTGCGGCAGATCCCAAACAAGCTCATGACCATCGAGGAGATCGGCCTGCCGCCGATCGTCCGCGACCTGATCCGCCGGCCTCAGGGCCTGTTCCTGGTCACCGGGCCCACCGGCTCGGGCAAGACCACCACCTTGGCGACGATGGTCGACGAGATCAACCGCACCCTCGACCGCCACATCGTCACCATCGAAGACCCGATCGAGTACTACCAGCCGCACAACAAGAGCATCATCAACCAGCGCGAGGTCGGCGCCGACGTGCCCAGCTTCGCCGAGGCCCTGCGCCGCGTCCTGCGACAGGACCCGGACGTGATTCTCGTCGGCGAGATGCGCGACCTCGAGACCATCGAGGCGGCGATCCGGGCGTCGGAGACCGGCCACCTCGTCTTCGCCACGCTGCACACCACGGGTGCCGGCGGCACCATCAACCGCATCATCGACGCCTTCCCCGTCAACCAGCAGGCCCAGATCCGCGTCCAGCTCTCCGTCACCCTCAAGGCCGTGCTCAGCCAGGCCCTGATGCGGCGGATCGACAAAAAAGGCATGGTCGCGGCTTACGAGTTCCTGCTCGTCACCCCCGCCATCGCCAACCTCGTCCGCGAGAACAAGACCTTCCGCATCGACTCGGCCATCCAGACCGGGGCCAAGTTCGGCATGAAGCTGCTGGACGACCACCTGTGGGAGCTCTACGAGAGCGGGGTGATCAGCGCCGAGGACATGATCGACAAGGCCCGCAACGCCGGCAACCTGATCGAGAAGGTTCACCGGGCCGGTCAGACGGTCGGCCGGGTCGAGCTCGACACGCCGGACGAGACGAACACCGCCGCCGTCGCCGGCGACACCCGCCGGTGAGCCGGCGGCCCAGCCGAGCTGCCTCCCATAAAGCCGGGACCGGTGGTCCCGGCGGGGCGCGGGACGGGTCATCGAGTTCCATCACCGGTCGGCCCCCACCGCTGGGCCCGCGGCAGGAGGCAGCACCGCGGCACCGGGCCGGAGTGCACCTCAGATTTGTGGCAGACGAGGGACGCGGTAAGGTGGGTGCCACTGGCGGCTTGTCCGCCAGTGCCTCGGCGCCG
>SKPT01000110.1 GCA_007119405.1 Phycisphaeraceae bacterium | reverse complement strand
GAGCTTGGACTGCAAGCCGCGGGTCGTGAGCGTGGGAAGCGATGGACGATCGTGCATCGTCCATGGTCGCAGGCGAACACCTCGGCTCCATCTGCTAAGCGATCGCCCGCACACCACCCCGGCTGACGGAATGGCTTTCTCACGGGTAAAGCCGTGTCCTCGGGCGTTACCCGCGAGAAGGCTTGGGCGTCACGTTCGGGAGTCGCCAGCGCGTCGGCGGGCAGCACCGGCGTGCCGCGCCGCTCACGCCGCCCGCACCTCCCCCCGCCACCAGGCGAACTCTACTTTTGCCCCTCGGGTGGCGCCCGCGTCCTGCTTCGCGACTCCAAAGTCGTGGTAGCCGCGCATCTGGATCCCGAGCACGTTGAAGTCGGCCTCGGCCGTCTCGATGGTGGGCGACACCATGATCCTTCGAACCCATGAAGCCGGCTGGCAGAAGCGGCTGCGTCGATCACCGATCGGCCACGTCGTCTGGCTCGACAACCGCCGTGGCAAGCACCACCCGGCCGAGGCCGACTGGCTGTGCGCCCTGTACGTCATCGAGGGCCGGCACAAGCGTCTGATCATCCGCACCTGGCACGAGTGGCACCGCCCCCGGAAGGATCGTCGTACTCGTTGGCCGCATCTGGTCAAGGCGCTGCCGGCGTCCATGCGAAAGCAGTGCGTGTGATCCGCATCACACCGCAGATGTTCTTCGACCGCCCGCGTGTCAAGCGGGCCGTGGATCGCGCCCGGCGGAGCGTGCTGAGCAAGGCGGGCGCGTTTGTGCGTCAGCGGGCGCGGAGCCTGATCCGCCCGCGCCGGCGAAGCGCGCGCCCGGGCGAGCCGCCGAGCTCGCACACCGGCCTGCTGCGGCGGTTCATCTTCTTCGGCTACCCCCGGAATAGCGACCGCGACACCGTCGTCATCGGGCCGGCGCCGCTGAACCAGCGCAGTGAGTATGGCAATACGACCGTGCCGGAGGTGCTCGAGTTCGGCGGACGCGTCACCACGCGCGACTACCGCACGGGCAAGCGCGTCACGCGTCGGTACAGGGGACATCCTTATATGGGCCCGGCGCTGGAGAAGGAGGCGGACAAGTTCCCGGCGCTGTGGCGGGATTCGGTCAAGGGCAACCTGCACAGGTAGAGACTCATGGCACGCGGACGCCAGATCAGAGCCGGCCGGGCCTACGTTGAACTCGGCGTAGAGGACAGGCTCACACGCGGCCTGCGGGCGGCGCAGCGCCGGCTGCAGAGCTTCGGTCAGCAGGTGCGGCGCATCGGCACGCGCCTCGCCGGCCTGGGCGCTGCGATCACCGCACCGCTGGTGGCCGCGACGCGGCAGTTCGGCCGGATGGGCGACCAGTTCGACAAGATGGCGGCGCGGACGGGCTTCAATGTCGAAACCCTGAGTGAGCTCGGCTTCGCGGCCGAGCAGTCGGGCTCGGATGTGGCGACGCTCGAGTCGGGCATCCGTGGCTTCCAGCAGGTGCTGCGCAACGCCGAGCGTGGCCTGTCGCGGGCGAAGGACAACCTCGAAGGCGTCGGCCTCTCCTACGAAACACTGCGTGACCTCTCGCCCGAGGAGCAGTTCATCGCCGTGGCCGAGGCGCTGTCGCGCATTGAGGATCCGACGCGCCGGGCGGGGCTGGCCATGCAGCTGCTCGGCGGGGCGGGCCAGCAACTCCTGCCCCTGCTGTCGCAGGGCGCCGAGGGCATCGAGGCCCTGCGCGACCAGGCCCGCGAACTCGGCCTGACCATCTCCACCGAGGCCGCGGCCGAGGCGGCGAAGTTCACCGACCGGATGAACATTCTGCGCCGCGTGCTCCAGCGCGCGACGTTCACCATCGGCTCGGCGCTGGCGCCCGTGGTCGGCGACCTGGTCGAGCGGTTCACGGAGGCGGTGGTCAAGGCGTCGGCCTGGATCAAGGCCAACCGCCACCTGGTGGTGTGGGTGGCGAAGGTGGGTGCCATCATTACCGCCGCGGGCGTGGCGCTGATCGGGCTGGGCGCTGCCATCTCCCTCGCCGGCATCGCCGTCGGTGGCCTGGCCGCCATCGTCGCGGGCGTGGTGAAGGGGTTCGTGCTGCTCAAGGCGGCCGTGGCAGCGCTGGTCACGCCGATCGGCCTCGTGATCGTGGCGGTGGGCGCCCTCGGTGCCTACCTCATCCACGCCACGGACGCCGGCGGCAAGGCGCTGGCGTGGCTTGGCGAGCGATTCGAGCAGCTCCGGGACGTGGCGACCCGCGCCTTCCGCGGCATCGGCGACGCGCTGGCCGCGGGCGACATCGTGCTCGCTGGTCGCATCCTCTGGCTGACGCTGCGCAAGCAGTGGCTCAAGGGTACGAAGTGGCTTCAGGACCGGTGGACCGACTTCAAGCACGAGTTCCTGCGTCTGTCGGCCGATGCATGGTTCGGCTCGCTGCGCCTGCTGGCCCGGGCGCTGTACCACATCGAGCGGGCGTGGGCGAACACGCGGTCGTTCTTCGCCAATCTCTGGAACGACGTGCGCGGCGATGCCACCGAAACGTGGAACGCCGTCGTCTACCTCGGACGTCGGGCTGCCGCACACACGAAGGCGGCGTTCGATGAGTCGATGGACCTCGACGCCCGTCTGCGCGAGATCGACCAGCAGTTCGTAGACGCCCAGCACGGCGAGCAGCGACGACGGCGGCAGGAGGAGCGCGAGATCGCCCGGGAGCGGGACCGGCGGATCCAGCAGGCGGAGCGCGACCTTGAGGGCACGCTGGACGTCCTGCTCCAGCAACACGCCGACCGGTTGAGCGACATCGACCAGGCCCACGAGCGGGAGTTGGACGATACCGCCCGGGCCATCGAGGAGGCACGACGCCAGTGGCAGAAGGCGATCGAGGACGCCAGGCGGGCGCGTGAGTCGGTGGGTGACGACGTTGACGCACCCAACGGGCTGAAGTCGCCGCGTGACTTTCTGCGGGACTTTGAGGGCATCATCGGCAACCTCCGCGACGTGGCCGAGCGGACGATCCAGGTGCGCGGCACGTTCAGCCCCGTGGCGGCGCACGCCATCGGCGTGGCCGGCGACGCCGAGCAGCGCACGGCCCGCGCGACCGAGGATACGGCGAGGAACACCAAGCGTCTGCTCGACGAGGCCCGCGACGGCGGCCTGGCCTTCAGCTGACCCCCGGAAGCCAGCGCCCCCGCCCCCGCCACCTCGCACCACCGTACGGGAACACCATGTCGATCACCGTTGACGAGAAGTTCGAGTCCCGCGAGTCGATGACTGGGCGCAATGCCTGGATCGAGCGGGTCTACGTCATCCGCGGCACGGACGACGACGTCGAGGCCAAGGCTGCCCTGGCGGCCGCCGCGCCATCTATATATGACGGGCTGGTGCGCAAGAGCCGGCACGTCGAGCGCCTCGGCGAGCACCTGTGGGAGGGCACCGCCCGCTACGGCCGCCCTGAGCAAAACCCGCCGCTGCCCGAGACGGGCGAGTCGGTGTTTTCATTCGACACCGGCGGCGGGACGCAGCACATCACGCAGAGCCTGGCCACCGTCGGCACCTACGCCCCCGCCGGCGAGACGCCACCCAGCTTTGGCGGGGCGATCGGCGTCACCGACGACGCTGTCGAGGGTGTGGACATCACGGTGCCGGTGTACCACTTCTCCGAGACGCACTACCTGCCCGACTCGATGGTCACGGCCGCCTACCGCGCCGACCTGTTCTGGCTCACCGGCAAGGTCAACGACGCGGCGTTCCGCGGCATGGCGGCCGGCGAATGCCTGTTC
>SKPT01000093.1 GCA_007119405.1 Phycisphaeraceae bacterium | reverse complement strand
GTGTCGCGGTCGTGGAGGCTGCTCCACGTGCCGACGTAGCCCTCGACGTCGACGTCGCCCAGCGACGGCAGGAGGACGCCCACGGTCGCGAAAGGCTGGGCGATCACCCCCTTGTTCTGCTGCGCCAGGCCGCGGAACCAGTACTCGGTGACGAACTCGACGCCCGCCTCGAGCGAGATGTTGCCCTCGTTGACCGCCGGAAGCTCCTCCTGCGCCCCGGCCGGCGTTGCCACCGCCATGACGCCCGCGAGCACGGCTGCGCCGGCGGCCGCGCCGCGTCCGGTCCAGGTCCTGACCTCTGCCATCGTTGTGACTCCTTCCGTGGAATGCGAATTTCGCGTCGCGTAACGCCTGTATCGATGAGCCGCCACCGTCAACGCCGACGGTCGCCGTCGCCTCAAACACCCACTGCACATCGCTTCCGGCGCGCGCAGCACCGGATCGTGTCGCACGGTCCGTTAACACCGATTGTCGGATAACCCCGCCCGCTGGCTTGAAAATGCACGATGCATGCCGCACCGCGCGTCACGCCGGACTGAACCCGCGGTACAGCTCCTGCACCCGCTGGCTCTGCGCCTTGCGCACCGACTCGAGCGTCAGGCGCGGGATCTTGAACCGCCCCGCCCCCTCCGGCGCCCCGCGGCAGTGCTCCTGGATCACCGAGTACACGAACTTGAACGCGTCACGCGGCTGGTGCATCTGGTCCAGAGCGTCGACGATCAGGTCCTGTGTCACTTCCGACTCGAACAGGTCCAGCAGCGTGATCGGCTCGGCGCCCTCGGCCAGGCACGCCTGCAAACGCGCCGAGCACAGGTCGTACAGGATCGCCCCCGACCACGTCAGGCGGTCGACCAGGTTCTGCTTGTCCAGGCGCGCCTCCTGGAAGAACGCCCCGCTCTCGCGGTGCAGCAAATGACGCAACTCGATGGGAAGCAACAGCTTAACGCCCAGCCCCTCCTGCTGGAGGAACTTGTTGTCAAACACCGGCCAGATCAGGGCCTTCATCTTGTCCGCGTCGCCGCTGATCAGCGTCGGCTCGTCGATGCGGTCCACGAGCACCGTCATGCCCACGTGCTCGAGCTCCGCCAGCACGTCCAGCAGCCGGCGCGTCAGTTGATACCGCGCCTCGTCCGCGGCGTCGTCGATGGGGAACGGCTGCCGGGCCAGGTACGTCGTGCGCAGATCCCCGAGCATCTGGCGCAGCTCCGCCGCCGATCGCTTGACAGCCGGCATCTCCCGCCGCACCCGCCGCGCCAGCCACCAGAGGCGCAGCCACTTGACGCCCCAGAACAGCCACGCCAGCACCGCCAGCGTCACGCCGGCGATCAGCGCCGGCAGCAGCCAGGGCTCGGGCGCCTCCCACACCCAGGCCGCGGCTGCCAGCCCCAGCGCGACGACGGTCAGCGCCAGCGCCAGCTTCACCCGCCACGCCATCGGCACACGCCAGCGCAGCCCCAGGCGGTGACGCAGTTGTCCGAACCGCCCGGTCGCCGAGCCGGCGTGCGGCTGGTCGTACAACGCCGCCAGCACCGCCAGCTCCACCCGCGCCTGATGGCTGAGCACCCGCGTCAGGTTCCGCGGGGTCACGTGCTCGGGCAGGCGCACCGGCTCGCGCTGGTCGCGCTGCCGGCCGAGCAGGGCGTCGACCAGCCGGCTCACCGCCAAGCTGTGGATGTGGTCCTGATGGTCCGCCAGGCGCACCGACGCCAGGGCGTCCTCGGGGCTGCGCCGGGCGTTGCGCGTCAGGTTGTCCAGCAGCGCGTTGAACTCGTCGCAGGCCACCAGCAGCACGCGGCGCTTGGGGTTGTCGCGGTTGTGCTCGTCGATGCGTCGGCCGATCATCAGCCGGATCGCCGTCTTGCCCGAGCCCTTCTCGCCGAACGCCACCGCCGTCGCCGGCTGGTCGATGCGCCCCAGCAGCTTGGCGAAGTCCGGATGGTTCGCCGTCGCGTCGGCCAATCGCTCAAAGACAGGGTCGTGCCGGGCCTCCTCGGCCCCGAAGGGGTTCTGCGTAAGCTGATGGTGCGCCAGGAAACTCTCAACGTTCATGTGCAGCTCACAATATCCCCCGCATCCCTCTCCCCCGAACGCCCGTCCCGAGCGACCAACGGGAGCGAAGGGCAGGATTTCCGCCCCCGGGGGTCCCGCTCCCCCCACCACCACCCCGCCACCGCCGCGCCACCGCCGCCGACGGCGCGTATAGACTATCGGACATGACCGACGAGCCCAAACCCCGAGCCGCGCAGAACGCCGCCTACGACCTGGACACCGCCCAGCGCCGCCGCGAGGTGCTGGCCCTGGCGGTGGACTACCGCGGCGACGTCACGCTCGAACTCGCCGACGGCAGGCAGGTCGTCGGCTACGTCTTCGACCGCCGCGACGACGCCGTGCGGCTCATGCTCCCCGAGGGCGGCCGCGAGAGCCTCGACCCCGAGGCCATCACCCGCGTCGCGTTCACCGGCCGCGACACCGCCGCGGGCAAGAGCTGGGAGACCTGGGTCAAGAAGTACGCTCAGAAAAAGATGGCCGGCGAAGCCGCCAACATCGACCCCGAGCCGCTGGAAGACGACAAATAGCCACAGATGCACACCGATGCACACGGATAAGAAGGAGAAAGCGCCACGAATGAACACGAATGAACACGAATGAACACCAGGGGCCTGTGAATAACCGCGAAGAAGCGAAGCGGGCGAAGGGCGCGAAGAAGAGCCGCTTTGTCTAACCCCCTCTATCTTCGCAACTTCGCGTTTCTTCGCTCCTTCGCGGTTTATCGAAGGATTCACGGGTGTCCGGGTCTCTCAGAGACCCCACCAATCCGGATTGGATTCCGCTCGATATCCGTGTTGATTCGTGTTCATTCGTGGCTCTTTCCTATCCGTGTTCATCCGTGGCGATCCTCCACACCCCATGCCCCAGACCGTCCCCGAGTTCGACGCCTTCACTCGCCTCGCCCAACCTGCGCCCGCCCGGCCCGGCGATGACGCGCCGGCCGAGCCCGTCGTCCCGCTCTACCGCCAGATCTTCTGCGATCATCTGACGCCCGTGCTCGCCTACCGCCGCCTCGTCAGCCCCGACGATCGCCTCGCCCCGAGCTTCCTGCTCGAGTCGGTCGTCGGCGGCGACCGCGTCGGGCGCTACTCCTACCTCGGCGCACGACCCGTTGCCGAGCTGCTCGCCTACGGCCACGACGTCATCCACCGCGGCCCGGGACGCGAGCAGCGCTACCGCAGCGACGACCCGCTCACGGAAATGGACCGCCTGACCCGCGCCTGGCAGCTCGCCGAGGTCCCCGGCCTGCCGGCGTTCACCGGCGGCTGGGTCGGGTACGCCGGCTACGACACCGTGCGCTACCTCGAAGGCGAGAAGCTGCCCAGCCCCCCGCCGGACGATCGCCACCTGCCCGACCTGCACATGCAGCTCTACGACGACGTCGTCGCCTTCGACCACGTGCAGAAGACGCTGCTGGTCATCACGCACGTGCGCCCGGCCGAGCACGCCTCGCTCGAAGCCGCCTACGACGCCGGCAAGACCCGCCTCGACGAGATGGTCCGCCTGCTCACCGCGGCGGCAAGCCCGATGGAGCAGCAGGCCATCGCCCACCCGCCCGAGCACGTGGACCTGGCCGCCCCGCCGCGCGAGCTGCCGGTTTCCAGCATGGGCCAGGGCGGCTACCAGCGCGCGGTTGAGAAAGCCAAGCAGTACATCGCCGCCGGCGACATCTTCCAGGTCGTGCCCTCGCAGCGCTTCGCGC
>SKPT01000472.1 GCA_007119405.1 Phycisphaeraceae bacterium | reverse complement strand
TACGTCAGCGAGCGCCAGGTGCAGCGCACGGACCTGCACGTGATGGACCCGTCGCACAACGATTACGTCGAGCGATACGCCGACGGCTACACCGAGGCGATGCTCGGGATGCCGGAGTGGGGCATCCGCCACGCCACGGACCCGCGGCGCGACACGCCGAACCCCGGCCGGCGATATCGCAAGTGCTGCACGGCGGCCTCCTGGCACGGCCACGTGCTCGCCGCGCGGCTGATGGGGCTGAAGCAAGCCTGGAACCACGACGCCCTGTTCGACTACTCGGACCGTTACCTGGGCCTGCTGCACGAGGAAGGCTGGCCCGAGTTGAACCCGCAGGGCCGGAACGAGTTCACGGACACCGGTTTCACCCGGCAGATGTGGCGGGCCTACCGGTAGCGGGGCGAGCTCAGCCTGGCACCGCACATGCAGGAGGGTACGCCATGGTGTTGCACCGTCACACGCCGCTGGCCGTCTGCCTTCTCGCCGTGGTCGTTCTCGGCCTGCCTCGCGACGCCGCCGGCGGCTACCTCTACGAGTCGCCGGTCTCCGGGCCGGTACTGATCCCGGAGGGCTTTCCCAATCCCGACACCGTCGGCATCACGAGCCCGCTGGATGAGCTGGCGGTCTACGACGGCCCCACCACCTTCCGTGGCGGCGCCCACGTGATCGAGAACGTGCGCATCGACTCGGCCATCAACGCCTACGAGGGCGCCCACGTCACCGTGCGCAACGCCTACGTCGAGCACAGCCACCCGCACTGGGCCATGGAGACGCGCGACGGCAGCACGCTGGTGATCGAGAACGCGACCATTCGCCCGTTGGCCCCCGGCGCCCGGGCGGTGCGCGGCGGCAACGTCATCATCCGCGACAGCGACATCCGCGGCGGCTCGACCGTGCTCAACCTCGGCTCCGGCTCGCACGTCGAGCATTCGCTCATCGCCGACCCCGGCCTGATCCCCCATCCCGGCGGCCACCACGACGCCCTGCAAACCAACGGCGCCAACGGCCTGACCGTGCTCAACAACACCATCATCGGCCGCTGGCAGGCCCAGACCAGCGCCATCTTCCTCCAGGGCAACGCCCGCTGGGCCACCGGCCTGCACAACATCGACGTCCAGAACAACTTCTTCTCCGGTGGCAACTACACCATGTACCTCGTCACCGCCGATGAGCACGCGCCCATGACCGGCATCCGCGTCCGTGACAACCTCTGGAACGCCGACTCCTGGCAGTTCGGCTCCGTGCGCCTGGACAACATCGGCGAAGGCGAGGATTTCGACTGGGCCGGCAACCGCACGACGCTCGGCCAGGCCGTCGGCCCCGAGCCTGACCCTGACCCCGAGCCCGACCCGGACCCGCTGCCGCCGGCGACGGGGCCTGTGACCAGCACCGACGGCTGGCAGAACTTCGGGCTCGACGGCCAGCGCACCGCGCCGACGATCTTCTCTTTCGACGCCACGCCGCACGCCGAGCAGATGGACGGGCTGCTGGGCCTGTCGCAGGGGCAGGCCGGGACCTGGCCCGACCTGGCGGCGATCTTCCGGTTCGCCCCCAGCGGGCATGTCGACGTGCGCGACGGGCAGGAGTATGCGGCCGATGTCGACCTCCCTTACCGCGCCGCGGAGACGTTTCGCGTGCACATGGTCCTGGACCCGCAGACGCAGACCTACAGTGTCCATGTCGTGCCCGAGCAGGGCCCGGGCGTGCTTCTGGCCGACGGCTACGCCTTCCGCGGCGAGCGGGCCGGGACGGACATGCTTGATCACTGGGCCTTGTGGCACGGTGCCGGCAGCCTGACCATCGACAACGTCCAGATCATGCCGCACCTGCCCGGCGACATGAATCTTGACGGCGTCGTCGACACCGCGGACGTGGCGCCGTTCGTCCTGGCGTTGACGGATCGCGCGGCCTACGTCGACCAGCATGGCATCGATCCGGTGCTGGTCGGCGACATCAACGACGACGGCGTGTTCGACACCGCGGACGTGGCGGCCTTCGTGCAGTTGCTGGTGAGCGGTGACTCGCCCAGCGTGCCCGAGCCAGGGACGCTGGCGCTGCTGGGGTTGGGCGGATTGATCCTCTTGCGCCGCCGTGTAGCATGAAGGACGTGAAGGACGCCGCGGGGCCGCCGCATGGATAAGCCGAATCTCGTCTACGTGTTCGGGGATCAGTGGCGGGCCCAGGCCTGCGCCTATGCGGGCGATCCCAACGTCCGCACGCCGCACATCGACCGGCTCGCGAAAGAGAGCCTGCGGGTGACGACCGCGGTGGCGAACTGCCCGGTCTGCACGCCCTCGCGGGCCTGCCTGCTTTCGGGGCAGTATCCGTTGACCACGGGGGTCTTCCTCAACGATGTGCTTCTGGATCCGGAGCTGCCGACCCTGGGCAAGGTGTTGAAGTCGGCCGGGTATGACACGGCGTGGATCGGCAAGTGGCACCTGGACGGGCCGGCCCGCTCCGGCTGGATCCCGCCGCAGCGCCAGCACGGGTTCGATCACTGGCGTGCATTGGAATGCACGCACGACTACAACAACAGCCTCTACTACGCCGACGACGACCCGACGCCGCGGAAGTGGCCCGGCTATGACGCGATCGCGCAGACGCACGAGGCGTGCCGCTATATCCGCCAGCGAGCAGGCGCCCGGCCGTTCGCCCTGTTTCTCTCGTGGGGACCGCCCCACGACCCCTACCACACGGCACCGCAGTCGTATGGCGCGATGTACGAGCCGGACGCGCTGACACTGCGGCCGAACGTCCCCCCGGAACTGGAACGCGAGGCCCGCGCGGATCTGGCCGGCTACTACGCCCACTGCACCGCGCTGGATGAATGCCTGGGTCAGGTCATGCGAGCGCTGGACGAAGCCGGACTCGCCGACGACACGATTCTCGTCTTCACCTCCGACCATGGTGACATGCTCGGCTCGCAGGGCGAGGGGAAGAAGCAGAGGCCATGGGACGAGTCGATCCTCGTGCCGATGCTGGTGCGCTGGCCGGCGGGACTGGGACGCCGTGGCCGCGAGGTGGACACCCCGTTCGCCATCGTGGACACGATGCCGACGCTGCTGAGCCTGTGCGAGATCGACGTCCCCGCCGCCGTGGAAGGCGTGGATCACGCGGGGCACTGGCGCGGCGAGGCCGACGCCCCCACCGACGCGGCCCTGATCGCCTGCTACCATCCGTTTGCCGACTGGCATCGTGGGCAAGGCGGCCGGGAGTATCGCGGCGTGCGAACGCAGCGCTACACCTACGTGCGTTCGCTCGACGGCCCGTGGCTGCTCTACGACAACGAGCGCGACGCCTATCAACGGCGCAACCTGGTGCACGACGCCGACGCCGGGCCGGTGCGTCGTCGACTGGACACGAAGCTCGATGCGCTGCTGGCGGCGCACGGCGACGAGTTCCTGCCCGCGGCCTGTTACCTGGAGCGTTTCGGGTACGGGGTGAACGACCGAGGCGCGGTCCCGTACACGAACTAGGCCCAAAACAAGCGTGTTGCTTGCCGTCAGTCGGGGCTGGATGACGTGCAGGGGCACGGCGCAGGACCGCCGTCGGCCGGGCCAGGCCGTCGGAGCACTCGCATTGGCGTCATCCATTCACACCTCGCTTTGCTGATCACGAGCCCTCGCGGATCGGGGCCTCCTTACCCCGACTTCAACCGGCCAGCGCTCAGCAGCGCATCGGCCGACGCCACGCCTCGGCCGCACGCAGCAGCGCCGCCTGCCAACGGTTCCACGACAGCAGCCGATACACCAGCTTCC
>SKPT01000043.1 GCA_007119405.1 Phycisphaeraceae bacterium | reverse complement strand
TCGACTACATCCACTACAACCCCGTCAAGCATGGCCACGTTCGCAAGCCCATCGACTGGCCCTACTCGTCATTGCACCGGTATGTGCGCCGAGATGAGCTGCCGGCGACGTGGGGTACGGCCGGGCTTGATGTTGATCTGGACCTCGATTGACGCGCGTGGTGGGTTTCGCTGCGCTCTACCCACCCTACATCCGCACCCCCACCCCTGCCCCCTAGCGGTACGGCGCCATCCCGAGCCCGCGGCGGATCAAGCCCACCTGCCCGATGTGCAGCATCTCATGCCGCACGCTCCACATCACCAGCCCCAGCTTGTCATGGATCAGGCCGGTGGCGTGGCCGGCCGGCTCATCGAGCACCGCGTCGTCGAGCGCCCCCAGCGCCTCGAGCGCGCTCGCCTGCACCGCGTCCAGCGTCGCGAGCAGCTCGGCCGGCTCGGGATGGTCCGGCTGGCGCGGTGCCGGGCTCGTGCCCTTGCCGAACCACTGGCCATAGGTATCCGGCAGCGCGTCGCACGGCCCGCGCCCGCACACGCCGCCAACCACCGCCTTCGCCTGCGCCCAGGCGATGTGCCCGATCTGCCAGGCCACATGCGAGCCCACGGCGGCGGGCATGTCGTACCAGCGCTCGGCCGGCACGTGCTCGAGCACGAGGTGCGTGTACCGCCGCGTCGCGTCCATCTGATCCAGAAGCAGACCGACCCGCTCGCTCATGTCCGTGCTCCCAGCAGCGCGGCGGCGATGCCGGTGTCGCGGCCTTCGCCGTCGACGATGCCGAAGCCGCCCTTGTAGTCCCAGTTCGCCCAGGCGATGTCGTGCTCCTCGAGCACACTCACGAAGTCGCGATACCAGCGCAGTCGGATCTCCATGGGCGTGTGATGCACGCAGCCGAACTCCCCGCAGTAGAGCTTGAGCCCCGTCGCGGCGCGCTTGGCCAGCGGCTGGGCCAGGTCGCGCGCCATGGCCTGGCGATCCACGGGCTTGTTGCCCTGCTCGAGCACCCGCCGCAGCTCCGCGTCCTGCACCTTCGCAAGCTCCTCGGCGGGCACCGGCTCGCCGGGGTACTGGATGGGCCCGGCGTAGTCGCGCAGCGGCGTCCAGCTCGCCCGGTAGTGCGTCACCGCCATGGGGCGGTAGTAGTGCAGGCTGAGCATCATCGCCGGGTCGTCGCCCGGCACGTCCAGCTCGTTGAACGTGTCGACGCTCTGGAAGCGGTTCGACCCCAGGACGATGAGCCGCCCCGGCTCGCGCTGCCGGACCGCCTCGTACGCCTGCCGGGCCACGCGGTTCCACTGCCCCGCCTCGTGCGCCACCGGCTCGTTGAGCAGCTCGTACGCCAACTGGTCCACCGGCCAGCCACGCAGGCGGTCGCTCAACGCCTGCCACAGACCGGCGAAGCGCTCGGCCTCGGCGGGGTCCGTGTACAGCGGCGGGTCGGCATCGAGAAAGTGGTGGCTGCGCAGAATGTGCAGGTCCACGACGACGCGCAGCGACGCCTCGCCGCACCAATCCAACGCCGACTCCAGCAGCTCGAACGCCTCGGCCTCCGGCTCGCCCGCCTCGCCAAACATCTGCTCCTCGTCGATCGGCAGACGAATGTGGTCAAAGCCATATTCGGCGATGCGCTGCACGTCGTCGCGCGTGAAGAACCCCCGCCGTGGGGCCCCGCGCTGCTTGCTCTGGCTCAACCAGTGCGAAATGTTCGTCCCCCGTGCAACGTCGAAACCCATTTCACCGACTCCTGCACTCGAAAATTGGAATAAGGAACCCAGGAAACCAGGAGCAGGTGATACCGGATCGCCGCCGCTCGCGGCTTCGCGAAACCCACGATCTACCCACCCGCTTCACCTTCGCCCCACGACCCTGCCTCGCATATCTGCCTTCATCCGTGTTCATCCGTGTGCATCGGTGGCTAACCAACCGCCTCACGCTTCCAGCGCCGCCAGCTCCTCGTCGGGGATCTCGAAGTTGGCGTACACCTTCTGCACGTCGTCGTGGTCCTCCAGCGCGTCGACCAGCGCGATCACCCTGGCTGCCTCGGCGCCCGAGACCGCCATCGTCGTCTCCGGCAGCATGGTCACCGAAGCCGACATCACCGTCAGCCCGCCCGCCTCCAGCGCCTCGCGCACGGCGAGCAACCGCCCCGGCTCGGTGAGCACCTGCCACGCCTCGCCCTCGTCGGAGACGTCGTCGGCGCCGGCCTCCAGGGCCGCGTCCATCACCGCCTCCTCGCTCTCGCCCGGGCCATCCTTGCCCACGAAAATCTGCCCCCGGCTGGTGAACAGGTAGGCGACGCACCCCGACTCGCCGAGGTTGCCCCCGTGGCGCTCAAAGAGCTTGCGCACTTCCGAGGCGGTGCGGTTGCGGTTGTCGGTGAGGATGTCCAGCAGGATCGCCACCCCCGCCGGGCCGTAGCCTTCGTAGACGGCCTGCTCGAACGCGGCGCCGCCCGCTTCGCCGGTGGCCTTGCGGATGGCGTTCTCGCGCGTGTCCTTGGGCATGTTCGCGGCCTTGGCCTCCTCCAGGGCGTAGCGCAGGGCGAGGTTGGTCTCCGGGTTGCCGCCGCCCTGCCGGGCCGCGGCCATGATCGCCCGGGCGCACTTGCTCCAGACCTTGCCCTTCTTGGCGTCCTCGCGCGCCTTCTTGTGCTTGATGTTCGCCCACTTGCTGTGACCGGCCATGAACGTCGCTCCAGGTGCGGTATAGATCAACAATTGTAGCACAGGAGGCGGGCCCCCTTCGCGGAGCTCGGGACGGGCGTTCGCCGAAGTTGACCCCGCAACCCGCACCGCCGGGCCGCTACTTCACCACCTCGAGCATGGCCTTGAACCGCTCGCCGCCGGCCTCGCCCACCAGCTCGAACAGCGCCGCCTCGACCGTCAGCGGCATGACGCCGGCCTGGATCAGCCGATGCAGGGCCGGCTCGCGGTCGGCTTCGCGCCGCGAGGCGGTGGCATCCCACGCCACCGCCACGTCGAAGCCCCTGGCCGCCAGGTCCAGGCAGCTCTGCGCCACGCACACGTGCGCCTCGATGCCCGCGACGACCACGCAGCGGGCGGCGACGGCGTTGAGGTGCTCCAGCACCGGCCCGACGCACCCGGAGAATCGCGTCTTGGCGAACCGCGTCGCCGCCTCGGGCAACCGCTCGGCCACGCCGGGGACGGTCGGGCCCAGGCCCTGCGGATACTGCTCGGTCACGAGCACGTCGAGGCCGAGCACGCCGGCCCCGGCCGCGAGACGCCCCGCCTGCTCGATCATGCGCTCACGCTCGTGCATCACCGGCGCCAGCTTCTGCTGCACGTCGACGATCAGCACCGCCGTCCGCTCCAGGTCCAGTCGCATCACTGCCATCTGCGTTGCCTTTGAATGAAACCACCGATATGGCCATGGGCTCAGGGATCGCGTGCGGCCTCGGCCTGCACGATCGCCTCGACCAGCGCCCGCACCTGGGCCTGCGGCGGTTGGACGTCCACCGCCAGGCCCAGCTCGCGCATCGTGGCGGAGGTCGTTGGCCCGATGGACGCCGTGCGCACGCCGCGCAGCAGCTCATCACGTCGGGCCCCGAGCAGCTCGACGAAGTGCCTGGCCGTCGAGCTGCTGGTGAACGTGACCCAATCGACCTCGTGGGCCTGCAGCGCGGCGGCCGCCTCGGCGGGCAGCGACGCCGGCCGGCGGGTCTCGTACGCGACGACCTCCTCGACCTGCCCGCCGGCGCGGGTCAGCAGCTCCGGCAGATCGCGCCCGGCGAGCCCGGCGCGCGGCAGCAGCAGCC
>SKPT01000434.1 GCA_007119405.1 Phycisphaeraceae bacterium | reverse complement strand
TCGCCAATTTCGCCTCCGAAAAGGATCTGCCCCGCGTCCTTGACTGGCAGGGCGCCGCATTCCAGTGGCAGCAGGGGGGCGAGCGCAACTGGAAGTCGCGCATCACCTGGGCCTGCGGCGTGCTTGACCTGCTCGCCCGCGACCACCCGGTCCTGCGCGGCGTGGCCAGCGACCACCTGCGCGAAGAGTTCTATCACCAGCTCGTGTTCCATCACGACGTCACGCCGCTGGTCAAGGTGCGAGCCCTGCCGGGTGAGACCGAGCTGGACCAGACGGTCGCCTGGTGCCTTCAGCGCCCGGGCGGTGGGCGCGGATTCGGCACGAGCATCGGTCACAGCCTCGACATCTTTCGCCACGACGGCGTGCGGACGTTGTTGCTCAACGGCATTGCCTGGGCTGCGGGCGCTGACGTCCCTGCCGAGGGGGTGCGGGTGGATGTCGCCGAGCGCGAGCAGGTGGATCATCGCCTGGGTGTCGGACCCGAGCCGGCGCCGATCCGGGTGGCGATTCTCGCGGGCAACAACGCTCATCGCTGGCACAACTGGCCGGAGTCCACCGCCGCGATGCTGCGCGCCTTCGGCGATGACCAGCGCATCACCACGCGCGTGTACACCGATCCCGAGGATCTGCCCGCGGCGCTGGCCGAGGTCGACGTGCTGGTGCTCAACTGGTGCAACTGGCACGACGCGGTGGGGCTGTCGGCCGAGGCTCGCCGGGCGATCGAGCGGTTCACCGAGCGTGGCGGCGGCGTGTTCGTGCACCACTTTGCCAACGGCGCCTGCCACGCCAGCCTGCCCGGCACCGACGGCCGATCGGACTGGCCCTGGTATCGCACGCTGGTGCGCCGCGTCTGGGAGCATCGCGACATCGCCCCGGGCCAAAGCCGGCACGACAAGTTCGGCCGCTTCGAGGTGAGCCCGCGCGGCGATCACCCGCTCGTCGCCGGCCTGGGGCCGTTCGAGGTCGAGGACGAGCTGTACTGGCGTCAGCACGGCGAGGCGCCGATCCAGCCGCTGCTTGTCGCCACGTCCAACCAGACCGGCAGCGCGGAGCCGCTGGCGTGGGCGTACGAGGTCAACCAGGCCCGCGTCGTCCAATGCCTGCTGGGCCACGACGCCCGCGCCTACACCGCCGGCCCGGCACGGGCCTTGCTACGCCGCATCATCGCCTGGTGCGCCTGCCGGTCCATTCACGGCTCGCGCGATGACGGGACGATCTGATAGCCCTGGCCCATGCCGTGGGGGGCCCGTCGCGTCGCCGAACTGGCCAACGCCTTCGTCGACGGCACGATGGAGGAAGGAACTTGACGTCGCCAAGACAACGGCTAACCGATCGCCCGGTGCCGTGGAATCGCGCGCCAGCAGGAGAGGCTGTCTTAACGGGCTGCACACCCAACGCGGAAGATGAGACCGCAAGGCAGGTGATCATGCCCGGATTTCCTGGGTATCGGTGCAGTCCTCGGTCGAGCCCCGCCAGCAGGCGACGCTGGTGCGGCGATCGGTCCAGGTCGCCACCAGGCGTCCGTCGGCGGTGACGATCAGCGCCGGATAGCTGAACTCACCCTCGCCGGTGGCCAGCTCGCGGTGACGGGTCCAGGTCAGACCGTTGTCCTGCGAAAGCGAGAGCCGCAAGGGCGTGCGACCCTTTTTGACCGGATTCCACACCAGGGCCAGGGTGCCGTCGGCCAGGCGCGCCGCGACCACGCCGCTGTTGTTGTTGGGCAGTGCGGTGCGATAGGCCCGGCTCCAGGTCTGTCCACCGTCGTCGCTGTCGGCCCGGTAGATCGCCCCCAGCGTGCTGCGCAGCAGGCAATGGACCCGTCCCGGTGTTGATTCCCAGAGGCTGGGCTGGACGCAGCCCTTGCCCTGCGGCGCGTGCTGCTCCAGGCGGATGGGGTGAGCGCTCCAGGTGTTGCCGTTGTCCATACTGCGATCGATGAAGGGCCACCACAGGTAACCGTCAGCATTGGGGGTGAGCTCATCCGAGGCTCCGGCCAACCAAGCGTTGTCCGCGGCAATGATCGGCGGACAGCGCACCGGGCCGCGCGGCAGGTCGCCGTGCTGTACGGCCTGCGGCGTGCTCCAACGCGTCCCGCCATCGCGCGAGACGGCGTGCCAGCTCACCCAGCGGGCGCAGTCCGGGCCGGTCTTGAACCAGCAATGCAGCAACCCACCCGGCTCGACGAAGAGCACCGGATTCCAGTGTGGCTGGTCGTTGATCTTGAACACCGAGCGCGGCGGTTCCCAGCGCTGGCCGTTGCCGGTGATCATCCAGATCGCGGTGTCGGGATGGCGTTCGCGAGTGCCGGCAAAGCAGGCGACCACCAGCCGCCCGTCAGGCCGTTCGACCACGGTGCTTGCGTGACATTGGGCGAAGGCGGAGCCGGGTGGGAAGAGAAGCGGCATGGGCACTCCTGTGCGGTGTTGGGTGAGGGATCAGATTCAGGTGATGTGTGAATCCGCGGTCATGTTTCGCTCCAGAGAAGCAGCAAGTGAATGCAGCGCCCGATCGAATCTCGGCCCGGAGACCGGCCGCAGTGCATGGCGACACCATACCGCTCGCGGCGATGCGTGGTAGGAATATCTGATCGGTCGTCGCGGCTGGAACGACCATGGCCGGAACTATACCGAGTCAATGCGAGGGATGAAGTGACGAAGGCCAAGTAATCATGAGAAGATCCGACGAGCGCGGATTCAATGATATCGCCGTGGCCTGCATTCGGTTTCGTGCCACGACCCATCGCCTCATTGCCCTGACCTATCTCGTCCTTTACTTTGTACATGGAAGCCGGCACAGCCCGCCATCGATCAGATATCGTAAGCACAATTGGCGTGACCACGGGTCCGCCGGAAGGAAGCAACCCAACATGTCCCGACAGCCCGACTGGCGCCTCTACGAAAGCTACATCCACTCGGTCGAGCATTTCGCCCTTCGCCCGCCGCGCATCGATCCCGACGTGCCGCTGAACTACCACCCGGAGGTCGACGACTACACCATGAGCAGCGGCATGGCGCGCACGCCCGGCGGCCGGCGGTGGCTGGCATGGTTCGGTAACGCGGACAACTCGCAGACGGTGATGCTGCTCGGCTTCAGCGACGACGATGGGCCGGTCACCGAGCCGCATTTCATCATCGACCCCGGCTTCGTGCCCGGTGGACTGCACATGTCCGCGGTGGTCGGCAACCTGTGGTGTGCGCCCGACGGCCGCCTCTTCTGCTTCTTCATGCAGAGCGTCGGACATTTCGACGGCCGCGGCGGCACGTGGCAGAGCGTGTGTGAAAACCCCGACACCGACGAGCCAGCCTGGTCGACCCCGGAACGCATTTGGCACGGCGCGGCACTGAACAAGCCCACGGTGCTCAGCGACGACACCTGGCTGCTTCCGGTGGCGCTGTGGGGCCGCAACATGTTCCGCTTGGAGGACCGCCATACCCGCAACATCGCTTTGAGCGAATTCTGACAGGTCAACGGGCTGTTCACCGAACTCGACGAACGTCGCGGCAGCAACGTGCTGGCGTCGCGCGACCATGGCCGCCACTGGGAGCCACGCGGCACGGCGGTCAATCCACACAAGCCGATATTCGACGAGCCCATGGTGCTCGAACGCGGCGATGGCAGCCTGCTCATGTACATCCGCGATCGCGAGGAGATGCTCGCCAGCGAATCCCACGACCAGAGCTGGACCTGGTCGACACCTCAAAACCTGCCTTGGCAGTGCGCCTCGGCGCGCTTTCTGCTCAGGCGCCTGCGCTCGGGCGCAGCGCTGCTGGT
>SKPT01000304.1 GCA_007119405.1 Phycisphaeraceae bacterium | reverse complement strand
AGCGGCCACATGGAGCGCCTTCAAACCGATCGTAGCTGCTGGGTGCCACTGCCGGCTTGTCCGCCAGTGCCTGGGCGCCACCTGCGGCGTGAGCGGTTCGATCATCCGACTTGGACGGAGTTTGTGACGTTGATGGGCTCGGGCGCGCCTGGGCACTGGCGGACAAGCCGCCAGTGGCACCCAATATGGACCGCCTTGCCAGCGGCATCGCAACCGCTACGAATGGACTGAAGGCGCTCTAAGATGCGATGTTCTGCCTTTTCTG
Source organism: Phycisphaeraceae bacterium (assembly GCA_007119405.1). Next base: position 3,527 of record SKPT01000304.1, on the reverse strand, counting down.
CATTCTGCATTCTGCATTTTCAATTCTGAATTCGCCCCCCTCACCCCGCGACGAGGAACGTCGTGAACATCACCAGCCAGACGATGTCGAGAAAGTGCCAGTACATCGCCAGGTGCTGGACCGGGCGGTAGTGCTCGTGGTCGTAGCGGTGGCGGTGGGCCTGGACGGTGACGATGCCCATGTGCACGATCCCGCCGACGACGTGGGCGGCATGCACCAGGATGAGGAAAAAGATCAGCCCGGCCGGCTGGGCGAGGCGATCGTCGGCCAGGTGCACGCGGTGCTCGGCGAGCAGGGCCGCGAGGCTGGGGGCCTGCACCACGAGAAACGCCAGCGCCAGGACACAGGTGACCAGCAGCAGCCGACGGAACGCGACCTGCCGCTCGCGGCGCAGCTTCTGTAGCGCTGCGTGGAGGGTGAAGCTGGAGGCGACGATGATCGCGGTCGAGAGCCAGAGCCCGCCGGGCAGCTCGGCCTCGCCCAGCGGCGGGGCGTCCTCGGGCACGGTGCGGATCAGCAGGTAGGCGAGCATGGAGCCGGCGAAGAGCATCGCCAGCGACGCGAGGAACAGCCACAGCCCCAGCGTGCCGGTGGCGGCGGGCACGGCGTGGTGGCGCGGGGCGAGCAGGGTTGGGCGGTCGTCGTGGGGGGGCATGGGGGGCTGACGCGAACTCGAACCTTACTTGACGGGTGTGCCGAAGGAGATCTTGTTTCCGTCGGGATCGAGCGCCACGAAGTCTCGCATCCCGTAATCATAGTCCTTCGGCTCACCGTCGACGCGGGCCCCGCGGCCGGTGATGTTGCGGTAAATGTCGTCCACGTCATCGCAGAACACGTACACGGCCCCGGACCCCGGCACCGCGGTGTTCGGGTTGCCGTGCAGGGAAAGATGGATGAGACAGCGGTCCCGGGCCACGCCGGCGTAGGTGTCGAACGCGAAGTCGCGATCGAAGCCGAGCACATCGGTGAAGTAGCTCAGCGAGGCCTGGAGGTCGCTGACGGGCAGGACGGAGGCGGCGCCGGTGAGGGGCATTGTGGGGTTCCCAGTCGCCGCATGAAGACCGCGGCCGGCGGCGACCGCCTAGCGCCTGGCGCCGAGTATGCGTCGCGGCATGCGCTGCGGCGGCTCGAGCATGGGGCGGTATTCGCGTGAGTCGTGGATGACGGCGGCGGTGAGGATGGCCACGAACAGCAGCGCGGCGATGAAGACCGTGGCGTTGAAGGGCGAATCCCAGCGCAGGTGCATGAAGTAGAGCACGACCAGCGCGCCCTTGACCGCGGCGATGAGCAGCGCGACCCAGACGTTGAACGGGCCCAGCTCGATCTGCGTCACGGCCACGGTGATCCAGGTCAGCACCAGCAGGGCGACGAAGACGGTGACCAGCAGGCCGATGGACGTGACGTGGCCGACGTGCTCCTCGCCGTGCGCGTCGTCGGGGCCGGTGGCGGGGGCGTGGAGTTCGCCGGTGGTGCTGGCCTGGCGCCGGCCGTTGTCCTGGGCGTGTTCGTTGCTCATGGTGCTTGCCGGGTCAGTGGATCAGGTAAAGCAGGGGGAAGAGGAAGATCCAGATCAGGTCGACGAGGTGCCAGTAGAGGCCGACCAGGTCCACGGGCGTGTAGTACGCGGGGCCGAAGTGCCCGAGGTAGGCGCGGATGGCGACCCAACTGATCAGCCCCAGGCCGATGATCACGTGCACCGCGTGCAGGCCGGTCATCATGTAGTAGATCTGGAAGAACATGTGCGTGCGGCCCTGCTCGGTGGAAGGCAGGGCCTCCCAGGTCCAGTCGATGTCGGCCGGGGTGAGGTCGGGCACGGCTCGCGGGTCGAAGGGCTCGTCGGCGCGGCGGGCCTCGGACAGGCCCGGCTGCGCCTCGCCGGGCGGGCGGATGAGGCTGCGGCCAACCGGCTCGTCGTTGGCGTCGTTGTCGTTCTGGATCAGCGTGAACCGCGGGTCGGCGGCGGCCGCGGCGGGGTCGCGGATGCCGTAATACTCCTCCAACTGGCGGATGGCGTGGCGCTGGGCGGCGTGGGGGTCGTCGGCATCGGCGAACAGCGGGTTCTGTTCGGCGTCGTAAAAGAGGTTGGACGGCCCCGGGCCCAGGTGCACGCGGAACTTGTCGCCGTACTCGATCGCCTTGATGCCCATGAAGCCCAGGCCGCCGAGCAGCGTCAGCAGGAACATGACCACGAGCAGGTTGCGCTGCCCCTTCTGCGCGGCCCGCACGCCCCAGGCGACGGTGAAGGAGCTGGCCAGCAGGATGACGGTGTTGATGGCGCCGAGGGTGGTGTCGAGGTAGTGGTGGGCGTAGAGGTAGATTTCCGGGTGGTTGCCGCGGTACATGCCGTAAGCGGCGAAGAGCCCGCCGAACATGAGGATCTCGGTCGCCAGGAATACCCACATGCCCAGCTTGCCGGAGGCGAACTGCTGTGTGGGCGTGTCGAAGTGATGGGCCAGGTGCGGCGCATGGGCGTGGCCCGCGGCGTGGGTGTCCGCGGGGGCGTGGGCGTCGGTCCCGGCGTCAGATTCCTGCATCTGCGTCATGTCCTGTGGGTCCTCGATCCGTTCACGGCTGGTGCTGCGGCGCCGGCGCCGGACGCGGGGCGGGCGACTCGGCCGGCTCCTCGGGCTCGAGCACGTAGCCGTCGACCTGCTCATCGTAGTGCCAACGGTCAAAGTGGTAGGGATCGGAGCCGCGCGGCGTGCGGGGGAAGTTCTCGTGTGGCGGCGGGCTGGCGGTGTGCCATTCCAGCGAGTTGTGGCCCCACGGGTTCGCCGGCGCGGCCTTGCCGCGGAGCAGCGCGTGGATCCAGTTGATCAACACGATGACCAGCCCGATGCCCAGCACGTACGCCCCGATCGTCGAGATCACGTGATGGGCCTGGAACTCGGGCAGGTACGTCGCGTAGCGCCGGGGCATGCCCTGGCTGCCGGCGACGAACTGGATGTAGAACGTCAGGTTGAAGCCGATGAAGATCAGCACGGCGCCGACCCGGCCCCAGAGCTCGTTGTACATCTTGCCGAACATCTTGGGGAACCAGAAGTACATGCCGCCGAGGAACGCGAACATGATCGAGCCGACCATCACGAAGTGGAAGTGGGCGACGATGAAATAGGTGTCGTGCACGTGGATGTCGACCGCCAGGGCCCCGAGGAACAGCCCGGTGAGCCCGCCGATGGTAAAGAGCATGAGGAACCCGATGCCGTAGAGCATGGGCGTGTCGAGGCGCACGGCCCCCTTGTACATGGTGGTGACCCAGTTGAAGACCTTGATGGCCGACGGAATCGCCACGGAGAAGGTCAGGAGGCTGAAGATGACGTTGGCCACCGAGCTCTGCCCGGAGACGAACATGTGGTGGCCCCAGACGAGAAAGCCCAGCAGGGCGATGGCGACGGAGCTGAAGGCGATGAACTTGTAGCCGAAGATGTGCTTGCGGCTGAAGCTGGAGATGATCTCGCTGACGATGCCGAACGCCGGCAGGATCATGATGTACACCGCCGGGTGGCTGTAGAACCAGAAAAAGTGCT
>SKPT01000404.1 GCA_007119405.1 Phycisphaeraceae bacterium | reverse complement strand
GCCCGAGTCCCAGCGCAGGCCCTCGCCGGAGTAGCGGTTGCCTTCGCCGAAGATGGGCCAGCCGCCGGCGTAGCGGCCCTGGGCGGCGACGATTTCTTCGACGTTGATCTCGTACTCGTGCATGATGTGGCGGGCTTGCTCGTCGTCGGTGAGCACGTGGTTGGCGATGATGTGCTGGGCGAGGACGTAGGTCATGGGGCGGTTGGCGCCGCTGGCCAGCGAGCCGCCGCGGCTGGTGTAGCTGTCGTCGTATTCCGTGAAGGGGGCGGGGCTGCGCGACAGGGCGGAGCGGTAGAGCATCTGCTCGTAGAGCTCGTCGCGCGTGATGTCCTGCCAGTGGCGGGTGGTGACGGTTTCGTCGAGCTCGGGGCGGTTTTCGCTTCGCATGTGGCGCAGGGCGCGGGCGAGGTCGGCCATGATCATGCCGTGGGTGTACTCGCCCTGCATGCGGGTGCGCATCTCCGGCCAGGAGCCGTCCCAGGACTGGATGCGGGCCATCATGTCCATGGCGCGGATGGCGGAGGCGATCCCCTCTTCGCCGCCGAACTTCGCGGTGATGAGGCTGACCTGCTGGGTGCGTCCCTGGGCGACGAGGGGGTAGTCGGCGTTGGGGTTGTCGGCCGAGGGGAAGCGGGCGTTGTCGTAGGAGCCGTCGAAGTAGTCGACGATCGCCAGGCCGTCGAGGTGGAAGTGGCCGGAGGTCGCCGGCAGGCTGCCCGAGCGTGGGAAGGGGATGCGCTTCTGAACGATGGTCAGGTCGAAGCCGACGACGTTCTCGAAGTATTCGCGGGGCGGGGTGGCGAAGACGCCGAGGCTGTTGTCGAAGACGTAGCCCCAGTCGAAGTAGAGGATGTGGGGGTTGTCGCCGAAGCGGTGGACGATGGGGGTGTCACTGAAGATGATGGCGTCGTCGTCGCGGCCGGCGATCTTCAGGTGCACGCCGACGCGCAGGTGCTCGGACAGGCCGGCGGGCGCGTTGACCCACAGGGCGAAGCCGGTGCCTTTCTCGAGGACGTTGATGGGCTCGTCGAAGCGGATCTCGATGCGGTCGCTGTTGTGACGGTGATTGCGGGTTTCGCCGATGTCGCGGACGGTGATGCGGTAGCTGGAGCCGGAGCCGTCGGCATCCCATTCGTCGGTGGCTTCGATGGAGACGTTGCCGACGGCGGACCAGGTGGCATCGGGCAGGGGATGGTCCGGCAGGTGGCCGCGGCGCTGCTGGTCGATGGCGTTGCGTGCGGCGGTTTCCAGGGCCCGGGTCTTGGTCTCGAGCACGTCCCGCCAGGCGACCTGGGCCAGGGTGGGCAGGGCCAGGGCGAGGCTGGTGGTGGCGATGATGACCGGTGCGAAGCTTCGCATGACTGTCTCCTGATCCGGGGATTCGAGCATTTGACCTGCCTGGGGTCGGTCGCCCACGGCGCCCCCGCGAGCGCTTGGCCCTGTGCGAGGGGCAGGCGGCGGCGGAACGATGGGAAGCATGATAACGCGGGCAGATGTCGCGGCGCGATGCGAGGCCGGCCGGCCCGTGGCGGGCCGGTGAGCCAGCGGTCGGCAGCGCCATGGCGGTCGGCAGGGCGGCTCAGCGCTCGTGGCGGTGCGTCGGCGGTGGGCCGTGGATGCGGATGTGCGGAAAGACGAGGTGCAGGTTGGCGATAAGCGCATCGCTACGAGCGGGATCGCGCGGCGGCGGGTGGTGCTGGGGGCTCGATTCGTGTTCAGCGGGCTGGGTGTGAAGCGCCGGGGCCGGGCGTGGTCGGACCAGGCGGGCGGCGAGGTCCGCCAGTGCCCGCGCGGGACGGGCCGGCGGCAGGGCGGTGGGAGGTTTGGGCCGGCCCCGTGGCGATGCGGCGGGTGGGGCAGGGGCCGTGGCGGCGGGTTCGGGAACAGGCGTGGGCGGTTGCGGCTGCGGCGGTCGGACCGGTTCGTGCATGTCGCCGAGGCCGGCAATGTGGCCCACGACCAGTTCGACGCGGCCGAGCTCGACCAGGTCGCCGACGTCGAGCCGGTGCGGTGTCCGCACGGGCGAGCCGTTGACGATCGTGCCGTGGCGCGAGCCCAGGTCCTCGACCATCCAGGCGCCGTGTTGCAGACGAAAGCGGCAGTGGCGTGCGGAGATGCTGGGATCGGGCAGGGACAGCGGTCCGGTGCCGCGTCCCAGTTCGGTCGTGGCGGCGAGGACGAAGGTGCGTTTGCGGTGGCGTGAGCGTCCGGCACCGCGCTTCCAGCGGGCGCGCAGGTAGAGGCGCGACGCGAGGCCGGCGGTCTCGAGCGCCGGCGGGGCGGGCGCGAGCGGCAGGGCCTGGACGACGCGCAGCGAGGCTTGGCCGAGGTCGAGACGATCTTCGCAAGCCAGGCGGTGCGTGGCGGTGAGGCGGAGGCCATTGAGCCAGGTGCCGTGGCGCGAGGCGAGATCCTGGATCATCCAGGCGTCATTGCGGTGGAAAAGGCGGGCGTGGCGGCGTGAGACCGACGGATCAAGCCGGGGCAGGCCAGGCATGGCTCGACCAAGGATCTGTTCGGCGACGGCGAAGCAGAGCAGGCGCTTGGGGCAGCCCGGCTGGTGCAGTTCGAGCGCGAGCATGACGGGGCCTCCTGCGACTCCCGGCGCCCGGCCGGGCGGTCCCGGCCGGGGGTAGAGCGCCAGCGGGGCGCACTGTACCAAGCGGCCCGGGCGGGGCAAGAGGTTTCAATTGACGGCGGCGCGATGGGCGGCGCAGCGATGGCGACGACCGATGCCCGCCGGGTCGGCGGCGGCCGGGCCGTTCACGCCGGGATCTGCATGCGTCGTCGTCGAACGATGGTGACGATGCCCATCAGCGCGAGCAGGGCCAGGCCCGGCCACGCCGCGGCCGGCAGTGGCACGATGGCAAAGCTGTCGCTCCAGTTGTCCTCCGGTCCATCGTATCCCTGAACTTCAATGTTCCTGACATGCAGGCCAACCATGAACTCGTTCAGGATCTGGCTCTGAACATCCTCGAATGTGCTGTCGCCGAACAGCTTGAGATCAAACTGCGCCCACTCGCCCAGGTTGATGGCGTTCGTGTTGGGCTGGGGCTCCTGCGCCCCGGACGAGTAAGAGGTATCGAAACTGATCACCGAACCGCCCGGAAGAGTCCCGCCAACAGACGGGTCGTCGAACTTGACGTCGGGGTGCGACTCGTCGGCGTTGAACACGCCCGTCAGGCTTTCAGGCGTGGAACCGTCCCAGAAGAGATTGCCGAGATCCTGAAATAACACCTGGGTGATACTGGCTTGCGTGATTTCGAAGATGACGTCCAAATTGTCCACGCGGAAACTGACCCAGTCGCTCCCGTCGGGATCCGTGAAGTCCCACATGGTCAGGAGGTAATTGTCCGATGAGTCCACCGGGGCATTCGCTTCGAGGCGCTCAAACTGATAGACGCTGGCAGCCTGCGTCTCCTGCACGCCCGCGGCCACGCCCACGACCAGTACGGTGACAACCACCGCGGCGACCTTGCCTCCCCGATCGAAGCTGTGCTTCAACATGGCTGATTCTCCCCTGTTGGAGGTGTGAATTTGAACTGGACCCAATGGTCGGGGTCCTCACCCGCCGGCGTACCCAAGCCGTCGAACCCCTTGCTGACGGTCATCGAGAAGTTGGCCGAGATATCACCCTGGTCCGTCTCGAGCTGCCGGGTGTTCCATGTGACGCTGTCGGCCTGGACGTGGCCGCACGCGAGAATGCTCCCGGCGATCGCACAGGGTTTATGCGCAAATAGATTTATTTTTCTTTCTCCCAAGTCCATTATGCGCTCCCTTGGCCGGAGGGCCTACGGT
>SKPT01000338.1 GCA_007119405.1 Phycisphaeraceae bacterium | reverse complement strand
GCGTTGTCGCCGATGGCCACGATCAGCCCCGCGTGGCCGGCGGCCTTCGCCCCGGCCAGCGGGCCCAGAAACGGCGCCGGCAGCGACCACGGCTTGGCGACCGCGCCGTCGTCGATGAACCCCGCCAGACGCAGCCCCGCCGCCACGGCCGCCTCCGCCACGACCAGGCCGTGGTCGCCCGCGCCGTAGACCACCAGCGCCTCGTCCTGTGACTCGCTGCGGATCACCGTCGGCCTCCATCTCCCGGCTCGATCGATCCATGTTCAGAAGAAGTGAACCACAGAGCCACAGAGGCAGAAAAGAGCATCACTTGTTGCGCTGTCTCAAGCGCGATGCGAACTCGCGGCGCCTGGGCACTGGCGGACAAGCCGCCAGTGGCACCCCCGGGTCACTCACCCCCGGGTCAATCACATACCGGCACTTGCCTCGCGGCGCTTCGCCACCTCCGGCTTCCTTCGCGTTCTTCGCCTTCTTCGCTCCTTCGCGGTTATCTCGAACGGACTACGGCCGGGCCGCGTAGCGATCGCCCACCGACGCCTCCCACCCGGCGTGCTGGCGGCCGATGGGCATGCCGCTGAACTCGCTGCGGCAGCGGTAGCACACCAGCACGCTGCGCGAAAAGAGAAAGATCAGCACGTCCACCACCGCCACGGCCGCAAGCAGCAGCACCGCCCACATCGCCAGCCCCACGCCATAGAGCACCATCCCCGCCCCCGCCGCCGCCAGCACCAGCACGAACGCCGTGAGCTGCGGCAGGCGACGCCGGCGGAACATCTCCGGGCACGAGCAGACCGGGCAGCGACGCAGATGCCCCTCGTCGTCCAGGGCGCGGTCCCAGTTCAGATGCACCGAGCCCACCACCGTCGGTGGATGCGCCGGGTCCACCTCCACGGTGAACAGACGCTGCCGCTGGCGGTTTCGCACGTCGATGCGCATACCCCATTGTCCGCGTTTCAATGCCCCGCTGCAACGCGCGACCGGGCTCCAACGCCCATCTTGAGAACGTGTGTGAGCAGGGGTGAGAAGGGTGCTGTGTGCTGCGGCCATTCACCGTTGATCGCACGGCTTGCCGCTTCGCGGTCAAGCCGTGGCACCCACTTTTCGGACGGAGCCTGAGCCAGGCCAGGGCCGGGATCGGCCATGCCCCACTGCCTCGACGGCTCGAATCCCTTGCCCTTCCCCCGCGCATCGGGGCCCGGTACAATCGTCGCATCCGACCCTCACCCAGGGGGCAGAATCTTGCGTGGGCATCGGGCACGAGCCGGTTTTACGCTGGTGGAGCTGCTGGTGGCGATCGCGATCGTCGCGCTGCTGCTGGCGATGCTGCTGCCGACCCTGGGGCGGGCGCGTGATGCGGCCGACGCCTTGCGCTGCCTGTCGCGCCAGCGTCAGCTCGCGGTGGCCACGGCCGTGCACCAGCACGACCACGCCGGGCGGTTCCCCCGGCCCCTGGTGGGCAATCCGGCGACGCTGCCGCCGGAGCTGGCGTCGCGGCTGAGCATGGACGAGCGGTACGCGACGCTGTGGTTCAACGCCCTGGACATGTACCTGGACCGCATCTCGCCCGCCGACGCCGACCCCCTGGCGCTGCACAAGCAGGACCCGGTGGCGGACCGGCGCGAGCCCGCCTGGCGACTGGCCAACCGCACGCTGAAGATGAACACCTACTTCTGTGAGGACGACGCCGGCCGGTTCTTCTCCCACGATCGTGATGTCGAGCAGCCGGCGCTTACCGTGCTGTTCGCCGACGGCCGGGCGGCGGACCTCTACGCCGGCGACCTGATCAACGCCCGGCGGTACGACGTCAGCGAAGGGCTCGTCGGCCCGCGGCACGCCGGCGGCGCGGTGAACGTCGCGTTCGTCGACGGCCATGGCCGGGCGATCCGCCAGGCGCTCAACCCCGCGCTCGCCGGCCCGGGGTGGTATCGCGAGAGCACCGGCCGCCAGCCGCTGATCTGGAACTTCGCCAAGCGCGAGCCTTGAGCCCGGCCGACGCCGCGGCTTCGGCCGCTCGCGGGTGCGCCGGGGCTCCGTGGGCGCCATGCAGAGGTTGCAGGATTCACCGATTCCGCTACCGTATTAAGTGTCACGTCGACATGATCTTTTCCACCACCTCTGAGAAGGAGCGATCGATGAAGTGGGCAACCCGACTGGCTTGCGTGGCTCTGATCGGTTCGCTGGGGTTCCAGACCGCTTGCGGCACGCTGTTCTACCCTGAGCGGCGCGGGCAGGAGCGGGGGCAGATCGACCCGACGGTCGCGATCCTCAACGGCCTGGGACTGCTGCTGTTCCTGGTGCCCGGGATCATCGCCTTCGCCGTGGACTTCCACACGGGCGCCATCTACCTGCCCCCGGACGAGGAGACGGCCGCCGACAGTGACAAGTCGCTGCGCGTCGTGCAGATGGACCCGGACGAGATCACGCCCGAGTCGCTCGCGGCCGTCATCGAGCAGCACACCGGCAAGCAGGTGACGCTGACGGAGCAGGACATCGAGGTGATGCGCCTCGGCAAGGGCGACCTGTCCAAGCACCTCGGCGCCGTCCAGACGCAGTGAGCCGCATCGGCGCGGTGGCTGGCCCCGGCTTGATGTGGTGGCCACTTCGCGGTCTCCCGCGGCCGCGCGGTATGAATCAGGGCCGCGCATGGAGGCCGGCCATGCAGCAGATGCCGCTATTCGCCAGTGACGCGTCCGCAGGGCAGGCCGGCGGTGCTGCGCCGCGTTCGGCCGGACACGCTGCCGGTGTGGCGGGGGCGCCGGTGCGGTTGTGTGTGCTCGGCTCGGGCTCGGGGGGCAACTGCACGGTCGTGCAGGTCCCGCCCCGCGACGCCGGCCCGGCCATGCTCATCGACGCCGGCTTCGGGCCACGCACCACCGCCCGGCGCCTCGCCCAGGCGGGGCTGAGCCTCGCCCACGTCCAGGCCATCTGCCTGACCCACCTGGACCGCGACCACTTCCGCCCGAGCTGGGTGCCCGTGCTGATCGAGCGCGGCATTGCCGTGCACGTGCACCGCTGGCACGCGTCCGAGCTGCGCCGCCTGCCCGGTGCGGGCGAGCTTCACGCCGCCGGGCTGCTGCGCCGCTTCGGCGAGCGGGCGTTTGACGTGCTCGCCGGCGTCCGCGCCCGGCCGATGCGCTGCCAGCACGATCGCCAGGGCACGATCGCGTATCGGTTCGAGGTGGAGTCTGCCTTCCCTCCCTCCGGGAGGGGCCGGGGGAGGGTGTCTCCGACCGCCTTGCGTCACGAAGCCGGCGCAGACGCAGAGCCGCAGGCAACCCCCTCCCCCCTCTCGAAGGGAGGGGGTGTCGTGGCGCTGGGCTATGCGACGGACCTCGGGCACGTGCCGGAGGCGTTGATCGAGCATTTCGCCGGCGTGGACGTGCTCGCCATCGAGGCCAACTACGACCCTTTCATGACCGTCCACAGCCCCCGGCCCACCTTCGTCAACCGGCGCAACATGTCCGACTCGGGCCACCTGTCCAATGAGCAGGCGCTGGCGGCGGTGCGGCGGATCGACGCGGTCTCCGGCGGGGGCAACCCGCGTCACGTGCTGCTGATGCACCGCAGCCGGCAGTGCAACCACCCCACGAAGCTCCGCCGCGCCTTCGAGGCCGAGCCGGCGCTCGCCCGCCGCGTGCGCCTGACGGAGCAGCGTCGGCGGACGGGTTGGCTGACCGTCCGCCCCCTGCCGGCGGTGCGCGGCCGGCAGATGATGCTCGCGGGTGGCGGCGGCTGACGCCGCTGGGCCGGCTCTTACCCCCCTCCCTCCGGGAGGGGCCGGGGGAGGGTGTCTCCGACCGCCTTGCGTCACGAAGCCGGC
>SKPT01000022.1 GCA_007119405.1 Phycisphaeraceae bacterium | reverse complement strand
TGTTGAGATAGGGGAACAGCGCCCGCCCGCTGAGGGTGATGTCGGAGGCGTTGATGGCCAGCTCGGTGTCGAAGTCCTGGATGTCGTTGCCTTCGCCGAAGAAGACCGTGCCGATGAAGCTGTCCTCGTTGGAGACCTGGACGACGCGCAGGTCGAGAACGGCCGTGAAGTCGGGCATGCTTTCGGGGGCGGTCAGGTTGCTGAAGTGCGTACCGGGGTTGGGCGTGGCGCCCCGCAAGGTCCATGCGCCCTGGTCGAACTTCGCGCCGCCCTCGGCATAGTCCTCAATCTCCACCTCGAACCCGAACGATGCCCAGGCTTGGATCACGACTTCGCCGGTGTTGACCAGGTTCAGTGGCGTGACGACTGGCTCGGGCGTCGGCGGCGGCGAGCCCGGCGCCAGCGATCCGGGCGGGGTGATGAACATCAGATTCTCGCCGGATGCGACGGTCAGCGTGCCGTGGTTGACGATGTCGATGAAGTCGGAGGCGATGGCGGCGAAGAACGCGAAGCCCGACTCGCTGATGCCGGTCAGCGGCGGAAAGCGGATGCCGTTGAGCACGAGCTCGCCGCCGGCCTCGACCTCGAACCGCGATTGCACGTCGTAGCGCTGCTGGATGACGCCGTCGAAACGGACGAGCCCTCCCGCGGCCGCGCGGAAGGTCTGGCGCTTGCTCAGCGGCGGCGCGGTCGGCGATGTGTTGGGGAACGTGAGCTCACCGATGGTGGGCGAGCCGCTGAAGACGATCGCTCCGCCGTCGCTGGCCTCGAAGACGCCATCCATGCCCGCGGGCGCCAGCAGGGTCGGTTGGATCAGAAGCTGCGAGTCGGTGCCGCGGGCGGCGAACAGGCCGTCCTGCTCGACGCGCGGCGTGTTGAGCCCCACGGCCGAGCCGTTGAGCGCCTCCAGCGAGCCTGTGGGCCGATTCGTAAACCGGTTGGACAGCGCAATGGTCGGGTCCGTATCGTCAAAGACGATCCGCCCGGCGTTGTCGATGGTCTGTGAGACGTCGAGCATTCGGTCGTGTGACACGGTCACGGGCACGTCAACCCAGATAAAACGGACACTAAGCCCGCTACTGTAGCTGACTAACACCTCCTGCTGGTCCTCGCGAAGGGCGAAGGGAACACCATCGAAGCGCAACGTATGCCCCTCGCCATGGAGCAATGTCTGCGCTACGACGGAACCGGGCTGGTTATTGAATTCGAGCGTTCCCTCGCCGGTGATTTGGAGCAGGCCATCAGCCGCGAGGAACGTCATGTGGTCCCGGTCGTCATTGTGGATCAGCCCATCGTTGCGAATCGAGCCAAGCTCCCACCGCCGACCGGTGGCCAGCTCAGAGCCCGCCGGCACCTCAATGCCGCGGACCTCAAGCGGTACCTTGAACCTGTCGAACAGGTGATTGGCTGGAAAAGGGCTGGAAAAGCTAGTGGACGGCTGTGCGCCCGACTGGTCCACGAACAGTCGCCTCATCGAAACCGTCTCGCGCGGCTCAAAGCTCGCCTCGGCGAAGATCATCGGCGCCAGTTCACCAACGTGTTGGACGGCCTGCTCGCTGCGCCCGAACACCAGCACCTTGTCCGCCAGCGAATCGGGCTCGCTGTGGTCGGCGAGGTTGCGCCACTTGCTGACATCGGTCGGATCATGCGTGGCCGCATCCTCGGCCAGGTAGACGCGCGGGCTTGGCAAGGCCGTCAGCGTGAAGCTGCTCCCGATGCCCTCCAGCAGAATCGGGCTGATCGCCTGGGTCCGGTTCAGGATCTCCAGCTCCACCTCGCCCAATAGTGCGCCGATCACGCTCGTTCGCTCGCGCAGCAGCGGCGGGAGGGACAGATCGACCGTGTCGAGGATCTTCACGCTCTCGAACTCCAGCAGCGTCAGCTCGAGGTAGTCCGTCAGAAACATCACGCCACGCTTCGTCAACTCGCCGGTCAACGCGTCAAAGCTGGCGGTGACTTCGACGGGATTTTCGCCGAGCAGGGAGATGTCGGGCAGATCGCTCCAGAGCCCGGTGATGCTGTTGACGAGCTCGATGCCGTCACCGTTCTGCACCGCGACGGTCTGACCGAACTCCAGCGTGACCTCGAAGTCCGGCCGGACATCGACCGTTTCGCGGTAGCCGATCTCCGGGCCATACTTGATGTCGATCAGGTCGGCGGTGATGCTGGCGAAGTTCTCGATCTCTTCCTGCAGCCGGGTGAATGACTGGCCGGTGCCCAGGAACGCGGCGATCCCGTCCAGGTCCAGGCCGAGGCGCAGCAGCGGCGTCTCGAAGGAATAGCCGACACTGGAATCGTCGGCTGTGGTGCTGATGGTCAGGTTCGGGTGGCTGCCGCCCAGAACGCTTTGCCCGACCCCGAAGGGGTTGACGAGCTGCACTTCGCCGATGTCCAGGCGGCGGGAGACGCCCGGCTGATCCTTCACGCCCACGTCCACGCTGATCTGCTTGTTCACGACGCTGGCGGAGTCGTCGAGGAACTCGACGGTGCTTTCAAACAGCGTGTCTTCGAAGATGACGAAGCGCGGCGGGATGCCGGCCTGCGAGTCGGGGTTGCTTTTGGGGTCCAGGTCGAACTCGAACTTCAGCAGGCTCTGGTTGACGTGAATTGGCGCGGGGTTGAAGTTCGTGGCGCCGTAGGGAACGATAGGAAACAGCCCGCCTTCGACGCGGCTGCGCAGCTCCAGATCGAAGAAGAAATCCATGCCCGCCTCGAACGATGGCAGATCGACGGCTTGCTGGTTGTACGCCGGGTTCGACTGCATGCCGGTCGTCGTGCCGAGCTGAAAGAACTCGCCGCTGGAGACCCCAGCAGGCAGCTCGACGCCGGGCTGGAAGTCGAACATGCTGCCCGGCGCCAGGCCGCTGGCCTGGAAGTCGACGTAAAACTCCAGCCCCGTACCGCCCGAGACGTTGCCGCTGAACTTCGCCCCGGTGCGCGTGTCGCCTGTGATCTGGGGAATGAGGAGGGTGTCGAAGACCGGGTCGCGCACCTCCGGGATGATCGTGGCATTCTGCTTGCCGACAATGCCGCCCACCGAGAAGTCCGCGTCCCAGGACGTGGCGAGCGTGTGGCTCCAGCTCAGGTCGCCGATGCGGTCGATCGCGCCCAGATCAATGTTGTTGACCTCGAACGTCACCGGCTCGGCTTCGGCCGCCGGGACGACCACGGTGAACGCCACGACACCCGCGAGCAGTGCGCGGATTGATAGCAGCACGGCAGGCCGCGGTCGCGGGGGGAATGTCCCCATGGCTTTCTCCTCGGGGCCGTGGGGCCAGCCCTCCTGATTGTCCAACGGTCCGATAAAGAGAGGTACGCGTGGACGAGGATATCCGGGACGCAGCATCGCTGCAAGGAAAAATGCTGGCAAGTCGCCCAATGACGACCGCCGTGCACGGTATCGCAGCCTTCGCAAGCGAGTCGAAGTCCAATGGTCCGCATGGTTTGCGCGTGCTACTGAAGCAGACAGAAGTTCCGGAGCATTCTCGTCGCGCGCTCCACCCCGCCCGCGCAAGGCCGCCGCCGGCGTCGGCAACTGAACCGCGGCTCGCACAACCTCACGCGACGTGCCGCAGCAGCAGCAACAGCCCACCCAGGCCCAGCAGCGCCAGCGAGCCCGGTTCCGGCACGCTTTGCGACCCACCGCCGACCAGCAACTGCACGAACGGCGCCACGTCGCCGGTGTCAAAGGCGCCGTCCTGGTTGATGTCGCCCAGCGTAATCATCGTCGCCTCATCGACGCCGTGCTGGGCCATGTAGGCTTCCGGGTCCGTCAACGCCAGCACGAACGGCGCGACGTCGCCCGTGTCCACCACGCCGTCGAG
>SKPT01000358.1 GCA_007119405.1 Phycisphaeraceae bacterium | reverse complement strand
CCCGGGGTCGGCCGCCCCGCCTTCGCCGCGCGTGATGGACCAGTCGTCCCAGAGCTCGAGCGAGACGATGATGCGCCGCTCATGGGCCGCGTCCAGAAAAGCGCGCAGCCGCTGCTCCCACTCGGGCTCGAACCGTTCGAGGTCGAATCGGCCATCGGCGAGCCGATGCCACGGCTGGAGCACGCGCTCCACCGGCCCGTCGTGGTGGTGGTTCAGCGGGTCGTAGGGCACCAGGCGCACGAATCCGCGCACGCGGGCGTCGCCCACCCGGCGGACCATGGCATCAAGGCGATCGAGATCCTGGTGCAGCTCAAACTCGTTCGGCCGGCTGATCGGCGCCCAACTGTGCCGGTGCGTGGCCCCGATGGCGAACACCGCCTCGCCGTCCATCGCGAGATATCGCGGGTTGTCGGCATAAACACCGACCACGCCCCGCTCCACCGCGACGGCGGGGACCGCCAACGCCAGGACAAGCACGCACAGCATCGCCAGGGTTACGGAGAACGCCATCGCATACCTCCATTGGCCACCTCGACCACCCGTTGCGCATCGCTGATACGTCGGCCGCGGCCAGATTGTCGGCAATCCCGTCACGCTGCTCGCCGTCGGCCCAGCAGCGCAAGCCCGCCAAGCCCGACCAGGATGGCGCTGCCGGGCTCCGGCGCGGCCGCGGAGCCGGCGCTGCCGCCGACGAGCAACTGCACGAAGGCCGCGACGTCCCCGGTGTCGAACACGCCGTCACCGTTGATGTCGCCGACGAGCCGCGGATCGATCCCGTACTGATCGATGTAGGCCTCGCGATCCGTCAACGCCAGGACGAACGGCGCCACGTCGGCGGTGTCGATGGTGCCGTCGAGGTTCATGTCGCCCAGAAGCTGGGGCATGTCATCGATGTGCATGTCCCACATCTCGTCGACGAACGCCGTCCGCGAGGTCTGAAGCGGGTGAGCGGCGCGCAGCGCATCGCCAGATTCGAGGATGATCTCGTCCGTCTCCCACATCCAACGCCGGGCGTACGCGGTGTACGCCTCATTGGCGAGCAGGTCCTCGGCCTCCATCACCGTCGCCGCCACGGTGAAGCCCACCATCGCGATGCTGTGCATCCGCCGGTACGTCTCCGACCGCCCGCCGTTCTGGATGAGCGTCTCCCACTCGTCCGGGTGCAGTTCCTCGTGGCCGTCGCCATAGAGCACCGGCCGCTCACCCGTGCGGTGACTGTAGGCGGTCCAACTGTCCTGGCCATCGAGGATTTCACTGTCAGGGGCGCGGGAGTGTTCGTCGAGGAAATAGACCTTGTCGTCGTGGTAGCCCGGCGTTGAGTATGTCCCGTCCTTCCACATGTCGCGCATTTCGTCGTCGCCGAGCATGATTCCCGCGAAGATCGTCGGCCAGCGGTAGTTGTACGCGCCCTGGCGGCCGCTGGCGTGGCCATTGCGCTGCATCGTGTAATAGTCGATCGCCACCTGGAGGTAGTTGGTCACCAGCTCCTCCCGGCCGTCGAAGTCGATCGTCGCCAGCACGGCCGCGCTGCTGAGCAGCCGGGCCACGTTCTGGTGATACGACGGGCTGTTGTTCTCGGGCATGATGTGGCGATGCGTCCAGCCCGTGCCGTGCAGGATCCACGGCCGCTGCATGCGCGAGGTGTAGCTGTCGGCAATCTGCTGCGCCGACGGCAGCGACGGCGGCGGGGCGAGACCTGGCAGCTTGTCCCATTGAATGTCGTTGACGTTGTAGAGCACCTTCTCGTCGCCGATCAGCCCCGGGCGGAACGAGCCGGCGGGCGGAGCCTCGCCCAGCACCGTCAGCACCGCCGCGTCCGAGAGCGTCGGGCGGCGCGGCTCGTCGAGCGGCTGACGCGACACCGTCGACACCAGCGAGCTGTCGGGCCCGAGCGTGATCGGCGCCTCGGCCAGGTAATCCGCGTGATAGGGCGGACGCCAGTGCGTTGTCCGCGAGTCGTAGGCCTGCCGGCCGTTGGGCGGGTTCACCATCGACCCGTGCACGTGCCAGCCGTTGACCGTGGTCGGCTCCGGACTCACCGACGTGACCACCACCTCGTCGGCCGCGATCCAGTAATCCCCGGTGACGAACTGGCCATAGGCCACCTCCCGGTCGAACGTCCACGTGATGCCGTACTGGCTGATCTCGTCCGTCGTCCCCAGCACCCCCGTGGCCCAGGCCGGTGCCGCTGCGGCCAGGGTCAGCGACAGTGCCAGCCCCGCGACAAGAAACCTTCTTCTGGCGGGCGATTCCTGCTGCATCTTCTGCCCCTGCACAAGTGGTCCGTCCATGTTAGCCCATGCACGTCCACCACCACAACACCGTGCCGCACCGCTGCTGCTGGCGGGTCTGGCGCTGCTGGCTCATCGAGGGCGGCAGCGCGGTTCGTGCAACGCCGGTGGCACACGCTACGATCGGGTTGAAGGCGCTCTTTAAGGGCGTTTCCGCGATCAGCTTTGGTGAGGCCGGGCCTTCTGGCTTCGCGGCGGCTGGGTGATCCTGGCCCCGGAGGACCGCGCGCAGTTGCGGCGGCTGGGCGCGGCGATGGGCCATGAGGTCCATGAGGTCATCGGGATCGTGAGCGTCAAGACGTATCGGCGTTGGGTGCGGGACCAGGCCAGTGGCCGGAAGGTGGGCCGGGTGGGTCGGCCTCGGGAGATGATGGCGTCGCTGCGGGCGCTGATCCTGCGCCTGGCGCGGGAGAACATCGGCTGGGGTGTGCGGCGGATCGTGGGCGAGCTGCGCAAGCTGGCGCTGACGCCCAGCCGGAAGGTTTTCGTGTCGCCCAGCACGCATCACCCGGATGCGGAGCGGGTTCAGCAGCAGGCCCGCAACGTGACGATGTGGACGGAGGATGAAGAACTGGAAGCTTCGTCTACCGCCTCGCGCGTCGGCTCAAGACGATGGGCGCGACGAGGCCGAGCAGCGAGAGCGTGCCCGGCTCGGGGATCGGGGTGTAGACAGGGTAAGGCCCGATCTCCAACTCGAGCACGCCGTCGCTGACGCTCAAGATTTTCTCGTTGCCGAGCATGTCGTAGACGATGACTTCATCAAGGCCTTCGAGCTCGATCTGCACGGTGCGCGGCCCGGCGACGTTCCAGGCCATCAGCACCGGATCGCCGCCCTGGGCATCAGGGGAGAAGAGGTAGGCGTAGTAGCCATCCTCACCGTCGCTGAGCGCGTCGATGAGCCTGGGCTGGGGCATGAGGTTGATCATGTTCTGCGCGACATACGCGGACGGCCGCCAACTGCCGTCGCGCAGGAAGAACCCGCCGTTGAATCCGTCGGTGTCGGTTGCGAACATGATGTGAACGCGTTCGACGCCCAGGCGCATGGCCAGGGCGTAGAGTCGCGTGACGTAGGCCGCCTGAAGCTCCGGCGTCGCGAAATCGCTGCCCGAGGTGGGGAAGTGGCCGCCGTCCTCGTGGGAGACCGGCCAGCCGATTTCGGTGAACCAGATGGGCGTATCTTCGCGACCGAACTCGGCCAGCGTCCGGCGATTGATGTCCACGCCCTGGGCGATGGAGTAGGTGCCCCAGCCCTGGATGCTGTGTGCCTCGGGCGGCGCGGGGTGAACGTAGGGCTGCCAACTGACGACGTCGTAGGCTTCGGCGACATCCTCGTTAAGCTCGTGCACGTTGCGGATGAAACGCCGTTCCGCTGCGGCCGCCGCGCCGGCGGAGAACCCGACCACCGTCACGTCAGGCCAGTCCGACTTGATCAGGTCGTAGGTCGCCGGCAGGAGCTTCGCGTACAGGGCCTCGCGCTGCGCCTCGAGTTCCTGGCGCGTGCGGTCCGGATCGTTAGGGATCATGTAGTGGAAGTTG
>SKPT01000576.1 GCA_007119405.1 Phycisphaeraceae bacterium | reverse complement strand
AGGCGGACGCGGCGGAGCGCGGCGTGGCCGAGGCCCGGTAGGCGAACCCTCGCCGCACCGCTTGTCCGGCCGGCCCGGCCGTGGTATGATGCCTGGCTCCCCAGCCCCGAGAGGTGCCGCGATGAAAAAGGACATCCACCCCAAGTACCGCCCCGTGGTCTTCCAGGACGTCTCCGCCGACTTCGCGTTCCTCACGCGGTCGACGATAAACTCCAAGGACACCATCAAGTGGGAGGACGGCAAGGAGTACCCGCTCGTGCGCGTGGACATCTCCAGCGCCTCGCACCCGTTCTTCACCGGCAAGCAGAAGTTCGTCGACACCGCCGGCCGCGTCGAGAAGTTCCAGCGCAAGTTCGCCGGCGACTACTTCTCCGCCAAGAAAAAGCCCGGCAAGTAGATCCCCGACATCCGAGCAGCCGCGGCGCCGCCACAGGCCCGCGGCTGTTTTGCGCGCGGGGCGATTAACCACAGAGACACAGAGAGCACAGAGAAGAGGAATAGCCACAGATGCACACGGATGAACACGGATAAGAACTTATTTGGCGTTTGATTGGTTGGCTTTACCAGGATCAGCCACACTCAGGGTGCCACGGCTTGACCGCGAAGCGGCAAGCCGTGCGAGTGACGGCAAACGCACGGCTTGCCCTTCGGGGCAAGCCGTGGCACCCCAGGGATTGAGAGTCAAGTCGGCCATTCAAAGGTCAATAAAGTGACCGATTCCGCCCCCGCCACCACCAACCATGACCGACTTTCACGACAAGCTCATCACCCGCCTCGACGCCCTCGCCGCGCAGCACGACGGGCTCGAGGCCCAGCTCGCCGACCCGGCGGTCGTCGCCGACCATGAGCGTGTGCGCGAGCTGTCGGTGCGGCGGGCCGCGCTGGCGTCGACGGTTGAGCTGTACCGCCAGTGGCGATCCGTGCAGGACCAGCTCGCCGAGCACGAGCAGCTCGCCGCCGGCGACGACGCCGAGCTGGCCGAGCTCGCCCGAGCCGAGCTGCCGGAGCTGCGTCAGCGCGCCGAGGCGCTCACGCAAGAGCTGACCAACGAGCTGGTCACGGCCGAGGACCGCGCCGTCGGGGCGGTGATCCTAGAGCTGCGCGCCGGCACGGGCGGCGCCGAGGCGGCGCTGTGGGCGGGCGACCTGCTCGCCATGTACCAGGCCTACGCCCAGCGGCGGGGCTTCTCCTTCGAGCTCATCAGCGCCGCGCCCGGCGAGGCGGGCGGCGTGCGCCAGGCGGTGGCCGAGCTGCGCGGCGAGGCGGTGTTCCAGGCGATGGGCTACGAGGGCGGGGTTCACTGCGTCAAGCGCGTCCCCGCCACTGAGACGCAGGGCCGGGTCCACACCTCGACGGCCACGGTGGCGGTGCTTCCCGAGCCGGAGCGCGTCGAGCTGGACATCCCCGAGTCGGACGTCGAGACGCACGTGACCACCGCTCAGGGGCCAGGCGGGCAGAACGTGAACAAGGTCGCCACGGCCGTGCACCTCGTGCACAAGCCCACGGGCATCGAGGTGCGCATGCAGGAGACCAAGAGCCAGCGCCAGAACCGTGAGCGCGCCTGGCAGCTTCTCCGCGCCCGCGTCTACGAACGCATGCAGGAACAGGCCCGCGCCGAGCGCGCCGAGGCCCGCTCCGCCATGATCGGCTCAGGCGCGCGCAGCGAGCGCGTGCGCACCTACCGCTACAAGGACAACATCGCCGTGGACCACCGCCTCGGCCAATCGTTCAACCTGCGCACCATCCTCGCCGGCCAGCTCGACGAGCTCGTCGACGCCCTGATCGCCCAGGACCGCGCCCAGCGCCTCGCGGCGCTGTGAGAAACCACGGATGCACGCGGATGCGCACGGGCGGAAGATGAAACCACCGACGCATCGTGATGCACGCCGATGCAAGTCTCGAGCTCATATCCGTGAACGCCCGTCCTGCGCGAGTCCGCGAGCGAAGGGCGGGATTTCCCCACCCCTCACCGCATATACAGCCGCTTGTCCGGCATCTCCCGCCGGCGCAGTTGATGCACGTGGTCGTAATGCGCGTGGTAGAGGTTCCCATGCCGCGCCGCGCTGAACGTCGGGTAATACTGCCTTCGTGAACGGTCGCTGGTGTTCGGCCCGCTGCGGTGCGGTGTGCGGCTGTGAAAGAGGATCACGTCGCCCGGCTGCGTCTGCACCATCACCGCCCGATCGAGATCGATCCGCTCGGCCAGCATCCGCCCATGCCCGCCCAGCGCGAACATGCTCACCTGGAGCCACTTGTGGTACCCCGGGAACAGCTCCAGCGCCCCATTGCTCGCCTCGGCCGCGTCAATCGCCACCATCGCCGAGACAATGTCCTCGACGGGGAACGGCTCCCACTGGTGGCAGTCCTGGTGCAGCGTGTAGCCCTGCGTGCCCGCGAGCTTGAAGATGAGCTTGTCCTTGAACAGCATCGGCTCATCATCGAGCACGGCCCGCACGTGCGCCAGCAGCCGCGGATGCTCGCACACACCGCGAAACACGGGCGAGACATCCTGCACCGGGTCGAAGCGCTCGACGATCGGCTGGCCGTCCGTCGTCTGCTTGGGCAGCGTGCGCAGGTTGCGAAAGTCGATCAGGTTCTCCAGGCCCAGCAGGCGATCCGACTCCGCCGCGATCGTCCGCATCTCCTGGGCATCGAACAGGCCGCGCACCACGGCGAAGCCGTCACGGTCAAACGCCTGGCGCGTCTCGTCAACCTGGGCATCGCTGGGCAGGGCGGTGTCGGTCGCGGTCATCGACATTCTCCTCTGATCACAATGCATCCCCATGCATCGGTGGTTCCATTTTCCCCGTGTGCATCCGTGTGCATCCGTGGTTCCACCAACCGTCACCACGGCAGCAGCCGCGCGATGTCGTGGTACGTGACGCTGATGAACAGCAGCAGGATCAGCGCCAGGCCCACCATCGTCGCCGCGCCCTGGATCTGCGGGCTGGCCGGCGATCCCTTGAGCTTCTCGATGATCAGGAACACCATGTGCCCGCCGTCGACGATGGGAATGGGCAGGAAGTTGATCACGGCCAGGTTGACGCTGATGAGCCCGAGGAAGAAGAGGAAGTACGTTGGCCCGCGATCGAGGATGTGCGTGCCTTCGTGGACGATGCCGACCGGCCCACGCAGATGCTCGACACGCACCGTGCCCTGGATCAGCCGCAGCACGGTCTGATAGATGCGCACCATGAACTGGTGCGTCTTCTCGATGCCGATGACGGTGGCGGCGATGGGGTTGGCGCCGGCGACGCGCTGCTGAAGCGTGTACAGGCCGACGGTGGGCGGATGCGTCCACCGCGTGGTGATCAGGCCGTAGCGCGCCTCGTCGTCGAGCACGAGCTCGGCGGCCTCGGGCTCGTCCGCCCCCGGCCGCTGGTACGCGATCGACACCCGGCTGGGGTCGCCCTGTCGCGCCAGGTGCGAGAGGAGGCGCTGCATGTCGCCCCACGTCTCGACGCGCTGATCGTCGATTGAAACGATGCGCGTGGCCGGCGGCAGGTCGCGCGCGGCGGCGGGCGCGTCGGGCAGCGTGCCGCTGACGATGGTGCGGCCGCGGTAGCCTTCGAGCACGATGCCGATGCGGCCGCGCCGATCGGGGGTGATGCGGCCAAGGTCCATTTGCTCGCCGTCGCGCTCGACGATCAGCCGCACCGGCTCGTCGTCGATGAGCTCGGAGACGCGTGGCACGGCCGGCCAGGGCTCGCCGTCGAGCTCGGCGATCAGGTCGCCCGCCCGCACGCCGGCGCGCGAGGCGGGCGTCGGGCCGCGGTCGGTGAGCACCTCCGTGATCGCGGTCACCGGCAGCAGCCCGGCCAGATGCATGT
>SKPT01000026.1 GCA_007119405.1 Phycisphaeraceae bacterium | reverse complement strand
GCTTCAGGCCCATGCCCGGCGCACGCGCGAGTTGGCGGCGCACGTGGAGCCCG
This sequence comes from Phycisphaeraceae bacterium, assembly GCA_007119405.1. The sequence goes on along the minus strand of SKPT01000026.1, from coordinate 3,786 downwards.
CCGAAGACAAGGAGCTTCGCCTCACGCTCGGCGACCTGACGGCCATGGCGCACCTGGGCGACTACTACGCGTGCAAGGTTCTCGCGGCGGTGGAGCTGGGCTTGCATCTCGGCACGGCGAAACCCCGCAACGCGAGCGCGCGATCTCGCATCTCACCGACGCCGCCCAGCACTGGCGCCGCCACGCCGCCGTTGCGATGGCGGAGTACCTGCCGCAACATCTCAACCGCCAGGGGCCGGTGTTTAGTTCAGTTCCGGGGATTGGCGGCCATCAGCGGGCGTCGTATTGTGCGTCGTATTGTTTGGTAGAGTGGGCGTCGACGGGGCGTGATCGTCGGATCATGCTCGCGGTCGATTCGTGCGTGGGTCTGGAGCGGGTCCGGAACCGATCCCGAAGCGGGCGGATGTTTTCCTGCAAGCCGGGCGATCGAGGTGTTCGATCGTCGCGCGGTGATTGCGTCTTTAACCGGGGCTCTGCCCCGGACCCCGGCCTCCGGCGGCCCCCAGAAGGGCTCACCGGGCCAGATGCGATCGCGGCGCGTGACGAACCCCTGGTCGCCCATCGAGGAGCATTCGGATGAGGCGATGGGACGGTCTTGTGGCTGACTATGTGGATGAGTTATCGACGCGCGGGTTGATGCCCGAGACGATCAGCAATCGATGCCGCGAGCTGGATCGCTTCGGCAACTGGCTCAAGCGGCGTCGGCCGCGCGTGAACCTTGAGCAGGTGGGTGCTGAGCAGATCACGCAGTACATCAAGGAGCGTGGCACGTTCAAGGCCAAGGCGACGATCGCGGGGATCGTCAGCATTCTGCGCAACATGGGCGAGTACCTGGTGCGTCGGGAGGTGTGGCAGTCGAACCCGCTTCGATGGATGCGCGGTCCAAAGCTCGACTGGCGTCGGCAGGCACCGCGCCGCATCAACCAGCCGCAGATGCAGGCATTGTGGCAGGTGGCGGTGGCGCATCGTTCGGGTTACCACCGCTACCTGTGGGTGACGCTGCTGGCGATGCTCTATGGCACGGGCATCCGGCGGGGCGAAGTGGCGCGGCTGGACGTCGCTGCGTGGGATGAACGCGAAGGTACGCTGCTCGTGGACGGGCGCAAGACGGGTCGACAGCGTCTGGTGCGTGTGCCTCAGTTGGCGGCGCGTTGCCTGACGGCATATCTGCCTCAGCGTCAGAACCTGCTGGCGCGGCTGGGGCGTACGGATCAGCCGGCGTTGTGGGTGAGCCAGGATGGCGGTCGGCTTACGGCGCACGGGATCAGCGGGGGGATCAAGCGGATCGTGCGGCGTGCGGGCATGGATATCTCCATGCACCAGTTCCGCCACAGCTGTGCGTCGGACCTGCTGGAGGCGGGCGTGCATCTGCCGGAGATCCAGCAACTGCTGGGTCATCAGTCAATCAGCACCACGGTGCGCTACCTGCAGGTGGCGGACCCGCAGCGTCACGAGGCGGCGGCGGTGCATCCGATCAACCAGATGCTCGGGCTCAATGGAGGTGCATCATGAGCGTGGATGTTCAACTCGATCCGTGGGTCGAGGGCTATCTGGACTACCTGACCGAGGTGCGTCGCAACACGGCGTCGACCGTGCGCGACGTGCGCTGCACGCTGCGTCGCGTCACGGCGGCGATGCAGTCGATCCGTGGGGACGTGGCGTTGTGGGACTTGTCGCTGGAGGACTACCTGCACTGGCTCGAGCAGGAGCGTGTTGCCGGGCTCAGTGAAGCGTGCCTGGCCAAGTACGTCAGCCACGTGCGGGGTCTGCTGGACTACGCCTGGCACAGCGGACGTTCGCAGCGGAACGTGCTCGATGGCTTCTCATTCAAGGATCGCAGCACCCGGCGCACGCCGGGTGCCCTGACGCTGGCGGAGGCGCAGCGGCTGGTGGCGGCGTGTGGGCAGGGCGATGCCCGGCAGCGTCGCGATCGGATCATCGTGCTGCTTTTGTACGGCTGCGGCCTGCGTACGGACGAACTGTGCTCGCTGGATGTTGGCGATGTGGACGTGGAGCGTCAGGAACTGCACGTGCGCCGGGGCAAGGGCGATCGCAGCCGCGTGATCCCGATCCCCGGGGCGGTGTTCACGCAACTGCTGGCGTACCTGCACGACCGCGGTGGCAAGCGCGGGGCGCTGCTGCGCACCGAGGCGAAGCGGGTCCGGATCGGTCCCCGGTTCGTGTCGAACGTGGTGCGTCGTGCGGCGGAGGCGGCCGGTCTGGGCCGGGTGGTCTGGCCAAAGATGCTGCGGCACAGCTACGCCACGCACCTGATGGACGCCGGGGTGGACCTGGCGGTGATCGCGTCGCTGATGGGCCACCGCAGCCCGTCGGAGACGGGGGTGTACCTGCACGTGCTGGAGGACAAGCCGCGCGAGGCGGTGGATCGGCTGGGCTCAGACGAAGGAGAGCCATGATGATGTGGGACTACTGGCAGACGTTGTACATCGGCACGCACTGCGTGGCGCGGGGTCTGGCGCCGAAGACCATCGACGCCTACAGCAAGACGCTGCACCAGTTCCGGGCGTACGTGACGGTGCGCCTGGAGGACAAGGCGCCGGACGCGATCACGCCGGCCGACGTGCTGGCCTACATCGAGTACCTGCGTCGCGAGCGCGACAACGGTGACTCCGCGGTGAACCGGCAGGTGACGGTGCTGAAGAACTTCTACCGTGCCATGGTGGCGATGGAGCAGCTTGATGCACGCGGGAACCCGCTGGCACACTTCCCGAAGATGAAGGCCCAGCCGCGCAAGCTGCCGGTGGTGCTCAGCGAGGCGGAGATCCGCCGGCTGCTGGACAAGCCGCCGACGCATACGGTGCTGGGCCTGCGTGATCGGGCGCTGCTGGCGTTGCTCTACGGCACGGGCATGCGGGCCAGCGAGTGTGCACAGCTCACCGAGCAGGATCTGGACCTGGAAGAGCAGACGGTGCGGGTCACGGGCAAGGGCGGGCATCAGCGCACGCTGCCGTTGAACAAGCAGGTGGTCGCGGCGCTGCGGGCTTACCGCGTGGCGCGAGGCCCGTTGATCCCGGTGGCGCCGCTGTTCCGCAGCCGCACGGGCAAGGCGTTGTCGCGCAACGCGGTCTATGAGCGTGTGCGGACGCATGCTCACAAGGCGAAGATCCCCAAGACCGTGTCGCCGCACCGGATCCGCCACAGCTTCGCGACACACCTGGTGCGCAGCGGCGTGGACCTGGTGACGCTGCGCGACCTGCTCGGCCACCGGCAGATCACGAGCACGCAGGTGTACCTGCACGTGACGGCCGAGGACCTGAAGCACGCGGCCGAGCGCCATCCGATCGAGCGGCTGACGCCGACGATCGAGTACCTGCTGCCGACGCGGAAGCTGCCGCTGCAGCCGGCGCCGCGCCGGCGTCGCGACACGGGGTAGGCCGGGGACCCTGGCTCCAAAAAATGCGTGACGCACCAACGGCCAGCCGATACCATGGCTGTGGTACGCGCTGAACGTCAGCGCACCGCCTGCGGAACGGGTCGATCGGCCCATCCAAACCCTCCGGGATCCCTCTCACCCCCTTACCCGACGTGGTTACGCTTAACCGACCAGCCCGAGCCGACTCTTCAGCGCGATTCCGCTCGCGAGGAAGTCGAACTAAATACGAGCACGATGCCGAAGGTCGCGTGATCAAGACGGAACGGATTGGCAAGGATCAGAGCGAAATCGTCCAGCGCGAGGTGACCTACGATCTGGCCGGGCGGGTCATCGCCGAGCGTGACGGCGAACAGCGGGATCGCTTCCACGTCTACCGGATGATCAAGCCTGAT
>SKPT01000103.1 GCA_007119405.1 Phycisphaeraceae bacterium | reverse complement strand
CTGGGAGGACGGCGGCGGAGATGATATTGTGATCATCCTGGCTTCTGACACGGAGGAGCGTGAGTTGAAATTTGGTCCGCTATGGCCGGAAGTGGTGGAGTAAGGGAGCGAACGAAAGGGGAGGTAAATCGGACGTAAGCCCCGTTCACCCCACGCGCCCGGGTGCCACTGACAAGCTCCGCGGACTCTGCTTGTCAGTGGAGGATTTCTCACGAAGGCCGGTGGGAGCGCTATTTTGGGGTGCCACACAACACCCCTCGGGATGCTGTGTGGCACCCATTTTCACGACGAACGCGCCCGGTGGTGCGGCGCTTGACGAGAAATCCTCCAATACCACCCTCCCCCGGCCCCTTTTCCGCTCTGGCTGTCCACCCGCGTCAACGTCATCCGCCGAAAAGCCGGACGAAAATGCTGACGATCTCGACGTACGCGTTGCCCCATGCCTCGTCGCGGAAGAAACGCGTCGGCATACCGGGGGCGCCCACGAAGGGGCGAAGGACCCAGGCCATCTGAATCGCGACGAAGACGTAGATCACCAGCCAGAACCAGCGCATGACCCGATGCCGCGGGTTGCGCTGGATCAATGGCTGGTAGAGCCGACGGAGAATGAGCTGCGCCGAGGCGCTGGCGATGGCGAACAGCAGGCCGTTGAACAGGATCGCCGCCGGGTAGGACGCGAAGCTGACGTACCAGAGGACGGTAAGCGGCGCCATGGCCGCAAGGATGATGGTCAGTCCCGCCTGGGCGACGACCAGGGCGCGGACCGCGGCGAGCGAGTCGGCGCGGAGCCCCAGTAGCGTGTTGATGACGAAGAAGCTGGGCAGGCTGAGACAGAAGCTCACCAGCAGCAGCAACGGGACCTTCAGCCCGCTAAAGAGCATTTGCAGCGGACGCATTTCGCCGACGAACCCGCCGTAGCTCCCCATGACCGCGCCGTACAAGGCGCCGAAGAGCATCAGCAGCCCCAAGGCGCCGCCCACCGAGCCCGAGGCGCGATGCCCCGGGTGCCCGACGCGGAGCAAACCGTCGGCTGGCGTCAGCACGGCGCGCATGGTGCACCTCACATACCACCGATGCCCAGCAGCTCCCAGATCGCTTGCAGGACGCGCAGAAAGAAGTTGCCCTCGCGCTCGCGGAACCACGTAAAAGGCATATCCGGCGAACCGATGAACGGCCGCAGCACCCAGCTCATCTGGGCGCCCACCAGCGCGAAGACCACGACCCACAACTGGAACACCAGCCGCGCCCGGCGATCGGTCTCCGGCTCATCGCGCTCCAGAGCGCCGGGCGGGTAGGCCCGCGGCGTGTCCGGCCGAGCGGAAAGGGGATGGGCCTTGAGCGCCTCGAGCGTGGACGGCGCCGGGGCGGGTGTTTCGCCCCGCTCGGTCTCTCCGGCCTCTCCGCCCTCTGCGGCTGCACCCTCAACCGCCTCCGCGGGCGCCTGCGGCGCCTCGGCCGCGGCCTTCTCCTGGCTGACGATCATTTGCACCCGCATGAGCCGGTGAAGCGTCCGCAGCAGGAACGCCAGACCCAGAAACCCCGCCACCGCCGCCATGATCACGTTCAGCAGCAGCATGAAGGGATAGCTGGTGGTGCTCACCGAAAAGAACACCACAATCGGCCCCAGCGACGCCAGCACCGCAAGCGTGACGCCGACCATCGCCACCAGCAGCCGCAGCACCGAATTCAGCGACAGCCGCGAGCCCACCAGCGCGTTGAACACGTAGAGCGATGGCAGCGTCACGAGCAGCGTCAGCAGGAACAGCAGGGGGAGCTTGACCGCGCTGGCCACGAGCTGCATCCACAACCCGCCGCCGGTGCGGATGACGCTGAACGCGCCCATGCACGCCCCGTGAAAGAAGCCCAGGGCGACGATGACCAGCAGCAGCCCTCGATGGGGATCTCGATCCGGCCCTGTTTCAGAGACTCGACCTGCGTCGCTTCGCCGCGGAGAATGTTATCGAGCTGCTTGAAAGCCTTGAGCATGCCGGGCCCCGTGGGGGGTAGAGCTGGTGAACTCGAGCGACTCCGTGCCTGGCGTGCAGGCGATCCGTTTCCGAGATGAGGCGTCCGGGGGGGAGAGCGGCCGGTCGGGCGGGTCTCGGTCGCCGGGGCGATCGTGATGTTCCGCCTGTCCGACGGCCTGCGGCGAGGCTCCGGCCGGGTCGAGCCCCGGGGAGCGTCCCCGGGCCGGCTGGCAACAGTATGACAAGCGGGCGTGACGCCGGTCAAGCATCAGGCCAGGATCGGGTTGGCTGGCCTGGCCGGCCACCGACCCCGCGTTCAACCGACCTCCGTCAAGCACACGTCGAGCACGTCGAGCAGGAAGTCGATGTCCGCGTCGGTGATGCACATCGGCGGCTTGATGCGCAGCACATTGCCGAAAAACCCGCCCTTGCCCAGCAGCAGGCCCAGGTCCTTGGCGCGTTCGAGCACATCCGCCGTTTGGGCCGTGGCGGGTGATTTGCTTGCCCGGTCGGTCACCAGCTCGACGCCGACCATCAGCCCCCGGCCGCGCACGTCGCCAATCAAGGAGTGCTTCTTTTGCAGGCCGAGCAGCCCGTCGCGCAACCGCTGGCCGAGCGTCTTGACGCGCCGCGGGTGGTCGTCTTCGAGCAGAACGTCGAGCGTCGCCAGTCCCTGGGCGCAGGAGACGGGGTTGCCGCCGAAGGTGTTGAAGTGGATCGCGGTGGCGAGCGACCGGGCGATCTCCGGGCGCGTGATGACCGCCGCCAGCGGGGCGCCGTTGCCGAGGCCCTTGGCCGTGGTGACGATGTCGGGCGTGACGCCGTGATGCTCGAACGCCCAGAAGCTCTCGCCCGTGCGGCCGAGGCCGGTCTGCACCTCGTCGCAGATGCACACCCCACCGGCGTCGCGTACCGCCTGGTAGGCGTGCCGGAGATAGCCCGGGGGCATTTCAATGCTGCCGCCGACGCCCTGGATCGGCTCGGCGATGAAGCCCGCCACCCTGCCCGGCGTCGCGTAACGGATGACGCTGGCGACGTCGTCGGCGTACTTCGCGCCGGCGTCGGGGTCGTCGTAGCCGAACGGCCCGTGGAAGCGGTCGGGGGCGATGGCGTGATGGACGCCGAAGGCGTGCGGGACGTTGTGCTTCCAGGTGCTGTGGGCGGTGAGCGCCATGGCGCTGTTGGAGCCGCCGTGGTAGGCGTTGCGCAGGGCGATCAAATCGAAGTGGCCGCTGTGGGCGCGGGCCATGAGCGTGGCGAGGTCGTTGGCTTCGCTGCCGGAGTTGGTGAAGTAGACCACGCCCAGGCCCGAGTCTTTGGGGAAGGTCGAGGCGAGCTTTTCGGCGAAGCGGGCGACGTTGGGGTGCAGGTAGATCGTCGTCGCGTGCTGGAGGGTGTCGTTCTGCGCGCGCGTCGCTTCGATGACCCTGGGGTGGCAGTGGCCGACGCTGACGGTCACGATGCCGGCGAAGGCGTCGAGGTAGCGCCGGCCGGTCTCGTCGAAGAGGTATTGCATCCTGCCCTCAACGATCATGACCGGCTCGCGGTAGTACGTCACCAGGGCCGGCGAGAGGTACTGGCGACGCAGGGCGAGCACGTCGTCGCGGCTGGGGCCGGCGTAGGGTTTGGGCGTGTGGTGGAAGGGGGGGAGCGGCGGCGCTGATTTCGGGTGGCCGGCCTGTCCTGCCGTGGCGCGTGTCATGCGTCTTGCTCCGAACTGGCTTGCCGGGCTGACCGCAACCGGCCCGCATCACCAGGCGGGATACCAGCATATCTTCGCGGACTCTTGGTTGTGCTGCGAAAACCCGCCTGGGCTTGGCTTCGTCCGAAAAGTGGGTGCCACGGCTTGTCCCGAAGGGCAAGCCGTGCGGCGGCCGACGG
>SKPT01000161.1 GCA_007119405.1 Phycisphaeraceae bacterium | reverse complement strand
GACAAGCTCATCGCCATCGTGCGCGAGTCGATCGACCCGACGCTGACGCTGCACACGGAGCAGGACGACGTGGCGCACATCACGGGGCAGGACAGCCGGTTCAAGATTTACGGCCAGCCGGCGGCCGAGTTCCCCGCCCTGCCGGAGTTCACCGGCGAGGCGGACTTCGAGCTGACCGCGGGCGAGCTGCACCGGCTGGTGGCGATGACGATCTTCGCCACGGCCCGGGAGAACAGCCGCTACGCGATCAACGGCGTGCTGATGGAGCGTGACGGGTCGAAGCTGGTGATGGTGGCGACGGACGGGCACCGCCTGGCGCTGGCGCGGGGGGCGTGCCGGCCGGGCAAGGCCGAGCCCCGCAGCGCGATCGTGCCGACCAAGGCGCTGACGCTGCTGCTGCGGCTGATCGACGACGCGGAGCAGACGGTGAAGGTGAAGCTGGCGGAGAACCAGATCATGTTCGCCGCCGACGAGGCGATGCTGGCGTCGAACCTGGTGGAGGGCAACTTCCCGCCCTACCAGGACGTGATCCCCAAGGAGGGGGACAAGAAGGCGAAGCTGGCGACGGACAGCTTCATCAGCGCGGTGCGTCGGGCGGCGCTCTTGACGAACGAGGAGAGCAAGGGGGTGCGGATGGCCTTTGGTGAGGGCGGCCTGACGCTGTCGAGCCGGGCGCCGGAGATGGGCGAGGCGGAGGTGAGCGTGACGGTGCCGGAGTACAGCGGCGAGCCGATCGAGATCGGGTTCAACCCGGCGTACCTGCTCGATGCGCTGAAGGTGGTGGACACGGAGCAGGTGGAGTTCGAGTTCAAGGCGCCGAACAAGCCGGGCGTGCTGCGAACGGGGCCGAACTTTTTGTACGTGGTGATGCCGGTGAACCTGCAGTAGCGGGCCGGGGGCAAATCCGCGGGGCGGTTTGCTTGTGCCTGCCAGGGCTGGGGGCGGGCCCGGGGCGGTGGGCTCACGCGGTGGGGGTTCGGCTCGATGAATGTTGCTCGCGACGGCGTGCCGGGGCGGGTTGAGACCGCTACAGTGGGGGGGCCAGTGTTATGAGAAGCTCCGTTCCGACCACCGATGTCCCGCCCCGCCCCGCCGCGTCAGCGGATGGTGCCGATCAGGCCGAGGCCGGTGCGGCTTTGGAGCCGTCGGCGGCGCGGGTGACGGGCAACGGCGAGGCGGAGGTGGCCGGCGATCGCAACGGGCAGGCGCAGATGGACGCCGGCGGCCGGGGCGGCGATGCGGCGCCGCGTGTCGGTTGGCTGGGGCGGCTGTCGCAGCGGCTGGAGGCGGGGATCTCGCGGCTGTCGGTGCGCAACAACTTCTGGCACCGCGTCTGCTCGTGGATCTGGCTGCCGCTGGCGTACCACAGCGGCATCCGCATGCCGAAGCAGTCGGCCAACGCCTTCTCGGTCGTGCTGCCGTTTCGCCGCTTCAACCGCAACTGGTACAACGCCATGGCCGGGGCCGCGCTGCTCGGCAACTCGGAGGTCGCCGGCGGGATGTACGTTTTCGGCCGGTGCGGCGCGGACTACACGGTGGTGTGCAAGCACCTGGATTACCGTTTTCTGCGGCCGTGCTTCGGCCCGGCGCTGTACCGCGTCGAGCCGATGGAGGACATCGACGCCCACCTGGCCAACGGCGGTGAGTTCAACATCACGCTGGACATGACGGTTGTGCAGATGGTGCGCAAGCCCGGGGAGCGCGAGCGGCGGGTGGGCAAGTGCACGGCCACGTTTCACGTCACGCCCAAGACGCAGGCGCGGCAGCGGCGGGATCGGCGTCGGCGGCGGCCGGCGGAGGGGTAAGCTGGGGTTCCGGGTTCGGGGATCGGGGATCCGTAGAGAAGAGAGGGTTCGGGGGCGGGGGTTCGGATTTCGCGAAGCCGCGAGCGGCTGCGTGGTTCGTGGTTCGGGCGTATGATGGCTTTCCATGGCTGACGCCCACGCCCACGCTGAGCAGAGCCCGGTCCCGGCACGCGGGCCGGCCGCAGCGCTGCTGTGGGCCTGCTTCCTCGCGGCGTCGTGGACGTGGGTCATCGGCATGCTCTTTCCCGTGCTGCTGGTGCGGGACTACGGCCTGGCGGGTTGGATCGTCTTCGCCATTCCCAACGTGGTCGGCGCCGCGGCGATGGGGTTCGTCGTGGCCACGCCGGCGCTGAGCCGACGCGTCGTCTCCAGCCACGGCGAGGCGTGCTATCGCTTCTCGGAGATCTGCATCGCGATGCACGTGTTCGCCGTGGGCTGGGCGTACACGCTGCTGCTGGGGGCGTGGGGGGTGATCGCGACGGGGTTCTTCGCGGTGGTCGTGTTCATGGCCGGGGCTCGGCCGCGGTGGCTGCTGACCGCCACGGCGGCGGCGGTGGGCGTGTCGCTGGTGACGCTGCTGGCATGGCTGGCGGCCCCGGAGATAGACCTGAACGCCGCGGCCCGGGGCGGGGCGCTGAGCCTGCGCGACCTGGCCATGTTCACCCCCGCCGCCGTGCTGGGCTTCGTCCTGGCGCCCTACCTGGACCTGACCTTCCACCGCGCCAGGCAGGCGACGGCCCCGGCGACGGGGCGGTGGGCGTTTGCCGTGGGGTTCGGCGCCTTCTTCCTCGCGGTGCTGGTGCTGTCGCTGCTGTATGCGCGGATGCTGCGGCCGCTGTTCCCGCTGCACGATGAACCGCTGGACATGGACGTGCCGGCGGCGCTGGTGTACATCCTCGCGGCGCATCTGACGATCCAGGCGGGGGTGACGGTGGCGCTGCACCTGCGCGAGCTGGGCGAGCGGCGTGGGCACGCGGGGCTGCACCGGGCGGCTGTGCTGGGCATCGCGGGCGTGGCGCTGGCGTGGTGGGCGGTGACCGAGCCGGAGCTTTACCTGGGTCAGACGGCGGGCGAGCTGGTGTATCGCGGGTTCCTGCTGCTGTTCGGGTTGGCGTTCCCGGCGTACGTCTGGCTGTGCATGCTGCCGACGCGGCATGTGACGCCGGCGGGGGGGCGGCTGGTGGTGTTCTGGCTGACGCTGCTGTTCGTGGCGCCGATGGGCTACTACGGGTTCATCGTCGGCGACAGCGGGTGGATGCTCGGCGGGCTCCTGACGCTCGTGGCGGCGCGCCTGGTGGTGGAGTGGCTGCCGAGCGAGAGGCGGCGCGAGTCGGACCAGCGGTAGGCGGGCGCCGTCAGCCGCTGTGCCGGAGGGCGGCGGCTAACGGGGCGGGGCCAGTGGCGGCCAGTGGGGGCGTGGCAGGGCTGGGCGATCGCTACAATCCCGGCCATGGCATTCGACTCCGGCCGCATCACCTTCTGCCGCTTCCGCGTCGTCGGCGACGCCCCGGCGAGCGTCGACGAGACCGCGCTGAGCATCCTCGCCGAGCACGCCTTCCGCGAGACCGAGATCGGCGCCCCCGACGAGGTCGAGACAGGCTTCACCACCGGCCAGCACCTGCTCGATACGCAGTTCAGCTACGAGAAGAACGGCTACGGCCTGCCGGGCGCGGGCGGTGGCGCGAGCATGCTGCTTGCCGCCGTGCGCATCGACACGCACAAGGTGCCCGCGGACGTCAAGCAAGCGTATCGCAAGCTCAACGAGCAGGCCGCCGCCTCGGGCAACCCCTCGGGCTTCGCGTCCAAGGCGCAGAAGCAGGAGGCGGGCGAGCTGGCGTCGCGGCAGATTCACGAGGACCTGGCCGCGGGCAAGTTCCGCAAGAGCAAGCTCGTGCCGATCCTCTGGGACCTGTCGCGCGGCGTGCTGTATTGCGGCGCCACCGGCAACGCGGTGCAGGAGCAGCTTGCGCGGCTGATGCGGGCGAGCTTTAACGTGGAGTTGGAGGCAATCAGCGCCGGGGCGCTGGCGGGTGAGATGCTGCGTCGCCAGGGCCGGACGCGCGACTGGGAAGACCTGCACCCCTCGCCCTTGACGCCCGCACCGCCCGAGGCGCACGCGGCGATGGACGAGGCGGACGCCCCGACCGACGTGAGCATCCCCACCATCCCCTGGCGGGCGCAGGCGGTGGATTTGAAGGACTTCCTGGGCAACGAGTGGCTGATCTGGCTGTGGTGGCTGGCGGAGACGGCCGAGGGGGTCGTGCCGATCAAGGGTGAGGCCGGGGGCGCGGGTGGTGGGGATGGCGGGGGGGAGGCGTTTATCACGATTGACAAGTCGCTGGAGATGGAGTGTGCGTGGGGCGTGCGGGGCAAGCAGTCGCTGCGCGCCGGGTCGAGCCCGGTGGCGCTGACGCGGCTGCCCGAGGCGGGCGAGGCGCTGGCCACCGGCAAGTGGCCGCGCAAGCTGGGGCTGATATTGGCCGACGGCGAGTGCCAGTGGGACTTGTCGTTGCAGGCGGATCGTCTGCACGTGACCAGCGCCGCGCTGCCGGAGGTGGCGGACGCGGAGAGCCCGCGTGAGCTGACGGAGGCGCGGCTGGCGCTGGTGGCGCGATTGACGAGCGTGCTGGATGGGATGTACGCCCGGTTCCTGGAGGAGCGTACGGGCCCGGGCTGGCCGGGGCGGCGCGAGGCGCTGGCGGGGTGGATCCGGCAGCGGCGCGGCGGTGGGCAGGCGAAGGCGGGGGCAGGCGTGGCGACGGTGGAGCTGGCGGGGGCGTGAGCCTGTAGGGCTCTATAATGTTGCGGGTGATCGCAGCCCGATGATCTTTGTATCGCACGCGCCAGCAACTGGAGCCTGAGCCATGCGGGCGGACCTGAAGCGCAAACTGAACGAGGCCTTCGAGCGACTGACGCCGGAACAGCAGCAGCGGGCGGTTGAGTTGGTGGCGCACCTCTCGCGGCGGAGTGGGGCCGAGACGGGGTCCGTGCAGGTCGAGGCATGGGCCGGCTGCCTCGAGAACGTAGATATGGACGCGGTGCAGCTTCAGCATGAGGCCAGCCGGTTGCGTGCGGGGCAGGCGATCAAGGGGCGGGATGACCTACCTCATTGACACGAACGTCTGGTTGCAGGTGTTGCGCAACCGCTCGCGCGCTGATGACGCGCGGCGTCTGCTGGAGAGCGTGCCGCCAATGCGAATGGCTGTCACGGATTACGCGGTGCATTCGATCGGCCTGATTCTCGCACGGTTCGGACAACTCGAGCGTTACGCTTCGTTCTTGCGCGGTAGCATGATCGGGGACCGCATCGCCATCCTCTCGCTGACGCCGACGGAGTTGGCACGCCGTGCCTGAGATCTGCCAATCCCAGAAACTCGATTTTGATGATGCCTACCACTACCTGACCGCGGAGATTCACGATTTGCAGGTCGTGAGCTTCGACACCGACTTCGACCGTACCACGCGTGGCTGACGGACCCCGGCCGACGTGCTTCAAACCCTCACGGATGAGAAATGATCGCGACGGACAACTGTGATTTCCACCATCGCCTAAGCCGCGCGCTGCGAGGCGTCGAGGTCGACGTTGACCACGGCCCAGATGGCGTCGGCATAGTCGAGGTTGGCGCGCAGGGTCTCGATGTCGCTGGGGGTGGGCATTTCCAGGCCGTCCTCGATAATCGATTCGAAATACAGAGCGATGGCCTCGCGGGAGATGAGCATGGCCTCGTCGATCGTCGAGCCGGCGGAGAAGCAGCCGGGAAGATCGGGCACGGTCACGCCGTAGCAGGTGTCCGGGTCTTTGTGGATGGCGATGGGGAAGATCATGTAGTGCTCCTGATCCCCTCCGATACAAAGCCGGGACCGGTGGTCCCGGTGAGGCGGCGACCAATCAACGGCAACACGGCGTGCGGCTCGTCACCGCGCCGCGCTCGGTCACATCGTACGCCATCGCGCCGTGGGCGCCTGGGTATGATTCAACCTTTCCACCCGCTTCCCCGGGACCACCGGTCCCGGCTTTATATTGCAGACGCAGCCGCTGCCGATATGACCTGCTGAACCATGACCACCTACACCGCCAAAGACATCACCGTCCTCGAAGGCCTCGAGCCCGTGCGCAAGCGGCCGGGCATGTACATCGGCGGGGTCAACGCCGCGGGGCTGCATCACCTGGTCTGGGAGATCCTCGACAACGCCGTGGACGAGGCGATGAACGGCTACGCCTCGGAGATCCACGTCACGCTGCACAAGGACACGACGAGCATCACCGTCAGCGACAACGGGCGGGGGATCCCGGTCGACACGCATCCCAAGCACAAGAAGCCGGCGGTTGAGATCATCCTCGGCACGCTGCACGCCGGGGGCAAGTTCGAGCATGACAGCTACAAGACGGCCGGCGGGCTGCACGGCGTGGGGGCGTCGGTGGTCAACGCACTGTCCAAGAAGCTCGTCGCCACCGTCAAGCGCGACGGGCACGAGTGGCAGATGACCTTCGCCAAGGGCAAGGCCACGGGCAAGCTCAAGAAGCTGGGCAAGGCCCGGGGCACGGGCACGACGATCTACTTCCACCCGGACCCGGCGATCTTTCCGCGCACCGAGTTCGACGCCGAGCTGATCCGCCAGCGCCTGGAGGTCACGAGCTACCTGCACAAGGGGATCAAGGTCAGCTTCCACGATGAGCCGGCGGGCAAGCACCACACCTTCCAGCATCGCGAAGGGCTCATCGACTATCTCAAGGCGATCCGGGCCGAGCGCGAGCTCAAGCCGGTGCACGAGGCCCCCTTCGTGCTGGAGCGCGACAACGGTGAAGGGCGGATGCAGGCGGTGCTTCAGTGGACGGAGGCGACGGAGGAGCACATTCGCAGCTACGTCAACGGCGTGCCGACGGGCTCGGGCGGCACGCACGAGGTCGGGCTGCGCGCCGGCTTGAACAAGGCGCTGCGCAACTACATCGAGACGCACAGCCTCACGCCGCGTGGCGTCACGCTCGCGGCCGAGGACATCCGCGAAGGGCTCACCGGCGTGCTCAGCGTCTTCATCAGCGATCCGCAATTCCAGGGTCAGACCAAGGATCGGCTCAACAACAGCGAGGTGCAGGGCTGGGTGGACACGGCCGTGCGCCAGAGCCTGGAGCAGTGGCTCAACGAAAACCGCTCGGCGGCCGAGGCGATCGTGCACCGGGTGATCCTGGCGGCGCGAGCGCGTGAGGCGTCGCGCGCGGCGTCGGCGCAGGTGTCGCGCAAGAGCGCCACCAGCAATCGGCTGAACCTGCCGGGCAAGCTCGCGGACTGCTCCAGCTCCAACCGCGCGGAGACGGAGCTGTTCATCGTCGAGGGCGACTCGGCGGGCGGCAGCGCCAAGCAGGGGCGCGACCGCGCCCGGCAGGCGATCCTGCCGCTGCGCGGCAAGGTGCTCAACACCGAGACGGCGTCGCTCAAGAAAGTGCTGGAGAACAAGGAGCTGTCCGACCTGGTCACCGCGCTGGGCTGCGGGGCGGGCAAGAGCTTTGACCTGGGCAAGCTGCGTTACCAGCGGTTGATTCTGCTGGCCGACGCGGACTCGGACGGGCACCACATCACGACGCTGCTGCTGACGTTTCTCTACCGCCACATGCGCGAGCTGATCGACGAGGGGCGGGTGTATCTCGCGCTGCCGCCGCTGTATCGCATCGACATTGGCAAGCAGACGTACTGGGCGGCGGACGACGACGACCGGGCGCGTATTTTGGCTGAGCATGGCGATGGGCGGGCCAAGCCGGAGATCACGCGCTTCAAGGGCCTGGGGGAGATGATGCCCAAGACGCTGTGGGAGACGACGCTGAACCCGCGCACGCGTCGGCTGCTGCGCGTCGAGATCGCCGACGCTCTGGAGACGGACCGGGTGATGAGCGACCTGATGGGCCGGGACGCGTCGGCGCGGTTCCGCTTGATCATGGAGCGGGCGGAGGAGGCGCAGGAGCTGGACGTGTAGGGGCAGCGGAAAGCGCGCTGATGTAGGGTGGGTAGAGCGCAGCGAACCCCCCACGCTGGCCGTGGATTCCCGCCGCAACCGGTGGGTTTCGCTTCGCTCTACCCACCCTACGGCCGGTTCCACGGGTTTCGCCTCGCTCCACCCGTGGCTACATGCTCGCGCCCCTCCGGGGTGACAAACGCGTCGCGCCCCCTCCGGGTCGATATCCGCGTCGCGGTGCTCCGGGGCGACATCCGCGTCAGCCCGGTGTTTGCGGGGCGGGATTGCTGGGCCGCCGCGCCCGCCGGTACAATGCCGGGATGATCAAGCACTTGCGTATGGTGGCGCCGCTGGCGGGGGCATTGGGGCTGCTGCTGCTCGGTGGCTGCGTCGGCAAGGTGCAGGGCCGGGTCGTCGAGGGGCCCTACCCGGCGGTGTTGATCGTGGACCGCGACGATGCGCGCCTGGCGGGCGAGGCGGCGGCGCGCGGCGAGCTGGGCATCTCCGCGGCCCGCATCGAGCTGGTCCTCGACGCCGGCACCCTGCGCGCCCGGCAGATCGGCCTCGGGCAGGCGGACGCCGACGGCCGCTTCAGCATCGACGTCGACGCCTTCGGCGCCGGGTTCCTCGAGGACGACGTGCAGGTGCTCGCTCGGCGGCCGGGGTACGGCCCGACGCTCGAGACCATTCGCATCCCCTCATCGCGCAAGCGGCTGCTCATCGTGATGACGCCGGGCAGCGGTGGCGACCGCCGCAGTGAGCACTTCCTGGACGAGACGCTGCGCATGGGTCAGCCGTACATGGATTGAGATATTGCCGATCACCAATTGCCTGCGCTGTGCCACGTCCGTTGATCAAGCGACCGACCGCGAAGGGGCGAGATTGCAGAAAGTCAAGCCGACGTGATTTCCTTCGCGGCCTTCGCCTTCTTCGCATCTTCGCGGTGCTTCGGAAGTCCCGGCTGGCCATCGACAATCGCGAGACGCCCATGAGCTCACGACGCGCGCGCATCGAGCTTGGCCCCGGCGGGGCGGTCTACCTCGCGGTGACGCTGCTGCTGCTGGCGGCGACGCTGTACACACAGGCGAACCTGCTGTTCTGGGCGCTGGGGCTGATGTTCGGCGGGCTGCTGGTGTCGTTCGCCTACGCGGCGCAGGTGCTGCGCGGGCTGGAGATCCGTCGCCTGACCCCGGGCCGGGCGGTCGTCGGCGACGCGCTGGTGCTGCGGTATCGGCTGGTCAACCACAACTGGCTACCGGCGTTGAGCGTGATGGTGATCGAGACCTGGGGTCACCGCCGGCGGGGCTGGCGGCGTTACGGGCCGGTGGCGCAGCAGCCGCCGCGGCTGCGTCAACGCCCGATCGGCTGGCTGCTGCACGCCGGGCCGGGCCAGCCGATGCAGGCCCAGGCCCGGTGCTACCCGATCCGGCGCGGGCCGCTGGAGCTGGACCGGATCCTCGTGCAATGCGCTTTTCCCTTCGGCATCGTGCGCAAGACGGTGATGGTGCGCCAGCCGGCGACGACGCTGGTCTACCCGGCGATTCACCGCCTGCGCCAGCCGCTGGCCGGGGCCCTGGTCGCGCGCTTCGACGCCGCCAGCCAGCGTCAGCGGGAGCGAGGTGGCGGGGATGGCGAGTTTTTCGGGCTGCGCGGCTACCGCCTGGGCGATCCGCCCAAGCTCATCGACTTCAAGCGCAGCGCCCGCCTCGGTGAGCTGGTGACGCGCGAGCTGACGCGCCCCGCGCCGCCGCGCGTGATGATCCTGCTCGATCTGACGCGGCCGGGGCGTGACGACGCGGGCGCGGCGCTGGAGCAGGCGATCAGCCTGGCGGCGTCGGTGATCTGCGAGGCGCACCTGCGTCAGCGTCGGGTGGGTCTGGCGGTGCGTGGGCCGCATTGCCCGAGCTTCGCGCCGCACCATGGCCTGATGCACCGGGCGCGGATGCTCGAGGCGCTGGCGCGCCTGCCGATCGACGACGGGGCCGCGCTGACCGAGTCGGCGGCGCTGGCGGTCGAGCCGACGGTGATCATCTGCCGTTGCCCCGAGCAGGCGGCGGGGTATCGTCGTGGGCGCGGGCGGGCGACGGTGATCGCGGCGGAGCAGATCGCCCGGCACGCCGACACGCGGCAGACGCTGGAGCTGCGCTCGCTGGCGAGGCCGGACCGCCCGGCGCCGGTGCGGGGGCCGGCCGGTCGCGTCCAGGAGGCGGTGACATGAACCCGATGGTGCGTCGGTTCCGTCGCGCGGCCTACGCGCAGGTGCTGCTGGGGATCGTGGCGTTCGGCGTGGCGTCGCAGAACTTCGGTCTCCTGCTCGTGGCCGGGGCGCTGGCGGCGCTGGCGTGGCTGATCGCCGAGGGCCCCTGGGCGAGCCCGCTGCCGCGCGGGGCGACGAACCTGGGCGGGCTGGCGGCGACGGTGTGGCTGGCCGTCGAGGCGCTGCACCTTGACAGCGACCTGCTGCTGGCGATGAGCCACTTCACGCTCTGGCTCCAGGTGCTGCTGCTGTTCAGCCGCAAGAGCAACCGCGAGTATGCGTCGATGCTGACGCTGAGCGTGATGACGATGGTCTCGGCGAGCGTGCTGAGCGTGTCGATCGTCTACGGGCTGCTGCTGGTGCTGTACTGCGGCCTGGCGCTGCTGACGCTGCTGCTGTTTCACATGAAGGTCTCGGCCGACACGGTGTACGATCAGACACGGGCGGCGGCGGACGACCCGTCGCGCGTGCCGGCGCCCGACGCGGTGGCCGGGCCGCGGTACCGGCTGCACTTTCGCCTGACGGCCGTGGCGGTGGCGCTCCTGTGCGCGGCGGTGGCGACGGCGAGCTTCGTGCTCCTGCCTCGCGCCCCCGAGCGCTCGCTGGCGGAGCTGGCGCGGGTTCACGGCCAGTCGGCGCCGCAGCAGGCCGGCTTCTCCGATCGCATCGACCTGCGTGCCGGCCAGCCGCGACGGACAAGCGGCCAGCCCGTGCTGCACGTGCAGGTCACCCGCGCTGGCCAGGCGATCGGCCCCGGGCGCGTCTGGCGCCTGCGCGGGGCCGTGCTTGATGAGTACCAGCGCCGCACCAACACCTGGACGCGCAGCAGCCGCGTCGCCCAGCTCGACCAGTACCGCGAGCTGTCCGGGGGCACGATCACCTTCTCCTCCCCCGGCGACCAGGCGGCGCTTTACCGGGCGCAGATCACCCATCGCCAGGGCGGCGGGCAGGCGATTTTCACCGGCCTGCCGCCGGTCTGGCTCGACGCCCCGCACGTCAGCGGGCTGCGCTTCAACCCCTACGACCACCAGCTCGCGGCCTCGGGCCGGCGCGACGCGCGGCAGTACGAGGTCGCCTGGGCGGCCGACCCGCCGCCACACCTGTTCGAGGACCTGGCCCGGCGTTGGCGCATCGGCTCGCTGCCCGAGCATGAGCGGATGCACCCGCTTGATCGCTTCGAGCCCGAGCGCTACGCCCGCGGCTGGTACGTCCAGCCGGAGCGTGTCGCGGCCTATGCCCGGCGGATCCTCGCCGAGCAGGGCCTGTCGCGGCAGCCCGAGGATGATCCCGGCGCGGACGACCTGCTGATCGCCCGGGCCCTGGCCGATCACATGCGCCGCGCGTACACCTACAGCCTCGACGCGCCGCGGCCGGCGCCGGACCAGGAGCCGTTGCTGGCGTTTCTGTTCGACCATCGCCAGGGCCATTGCGAGCTATTCGCCTCGGGGCTGGCGGCGATGACGCGGGCGCTGGGCATGCGGGCGCGTGTGGTCACGGGCTACCTGGTCCAGCACTACAACCACGTCGGCGACTATTACGTGGTGCGCCAGTCCGACGCCCACGCGTGGGTGGAGATCGACGCCGGGCCGGAGCGGGGCTGGGTGACGGTGGACCCGACGCCTGAAGCCGACGCCGGTGGCGGTGCGTCCTCGCGGCGGTCGTGGCTGGCGGGGCTGCGCGAGCTCTACGAGCACATCGAGTACGCCTGGCTCAGCTCGGTGGTGACATTCGACCAGCGCTCGCGCGACGCGATGCTGACGCGCGTCGGGCAGTCGCTGGGCGGCGACAGCGACGACGACGACGCCGGGGGGGCGGCGGCGATGATCCAGCGTACGCGCGAGATGGCCGGGCGATGGGCGCCGGACCTGGCCAGCGTCTTCCTCACCGGGCTGGTGTTCATCGGCCTGGGTCTGGCACTGCTGACGATCGCGCGGCTGCTGGTGGTGCGTCGGCGGCGCCTGGCGGCGCTGCAACTGACCGCCCTGCCGCGGACCCGCCGGCGCGGGCTGGCGCGGCGGCTGGGCTTCTACCTGACCATGCTCGACATGCTCGAGCGTCACGGCCACAAACGCCCGCCCTGGCAGAGTCCGGCCAGCTTCGCCGAGCAGCTCGCCCAGGCCCACCCCCTGCGCCTCGACCCCGTCGTCGCCCTGACCGAGCACTTCTACGAGATCCGCTTCGGCCATCGCGAGCTGACCCCGGCCCGCCGACGACGCATCGGCGTGCACCTCAAGCAGCTCGAGCGCTCGCTGGCCCACCCGAGGTGAGCGTAGGCTTGCCGCTTGGCGGACAAAGCGTGGCACCGCCCCTGCGCGCCCCGCCTCCACCGGCGCTCACTTCTCCCCCAGCGTCTTCTTGCGTCGCAGGATGTGGTGGTAGTGCTGGGCGAAGCGGTGGGCCTCGTCGCGGATCGCCTGGCAGAGCTTGAGGCCGTAGTTCTCGCGGCCGAGCTTGATCGGCTCGCTGCGCCGGGCGGTGTAGATCAACTCGTCCTTCTTGGCCAGCGCGATGACTTTGGGCGGCTGGAGGGGCAGGTCCTCCAGGGCCTCCAGCGCGGCGTGGAGCTGGCCCAGGCCGCCGTCGATGATGATCAGATCGGGGTAGAGCTCGTGGCCCTGGCCGGCCTCGCGGTAGCGGCGGGAGACGACCTCGCGGATGGAGGCGTAGTCGTCGTTGCCGCCGTCGACGCTGCGGATGCGGTAGCGGCGGTACTCGGTCTTGAGCGGCCGGCCGTCGATGAAGCAGACCTTCGAGCCCACCGTCTCGCCGCCCTGGAGGTGAGCGATGTCGATGCACTCGATCATGCGGATCGGCTCGTCGAGCGCGAGCGTCCGCCGCAGCGACTCCAGGCCCTTTTGCGGGTCGACGTAAAACGACTCGGCCTCGGGCTGCCAGCGCTGGCTGGTCTTGCCGCGCTCGTCGAGCTTCTGCAGCGCCCAGACCTGGTCGCGCAGCGTCGCGGCCCGCTCGTACTGCTGCGCCCTGGCGGCGTCCTGCATCTCCTGCGTCAGCTCGCGGATCATCACGGAGCGCTTGGACTCCAGGAAGCGGATGAACCGGCGGATGTCCTCGCGGTACGCCTCCTTGCTGATCTTGGCGCCGCACGGGGCGGTGCACTGCTTGATGGGGTAGAGCAGGCAGGGGCGGAAGTGACGGCGGCTCTCATCGTCCTCGCGGATGTCCAGGTGACAGGTGCGGAACTTGAACACGCGCTGCAATAGCTGGATCGACTCGCGCAGCGCTCCGCCGCTGGTGAACGGCCCGAGCACCTTGGCGCCGCGGTAGTCGGGGTTGTTCGGCTCGCGGGTGATGTAGACGCCGGGGTACTCGTCGCGCACGGTGATGACCAGGTAGGGGAAGGTCTTGTCGTCGGTCATCAGCGCGTTGAAGCGCGGGCGGATGTCCTTGATGAGGCGGTTCTCGGTCAGCAGCGCTTCCCACTCGCTCTCGCACTCGATGGTGTCGAAGTCGGCGACGAGGTTGAGCATGTTCTGCTTCTTGGGCCCGAGGTCGGCCGAGGCGAGGAAGTAGCTGCCCACGCGGTTGCGCAGGGACGCGGCCTTGCCGACGTAGATGACCCG
>SKPT01000381.1 GCA_007119405.1 Phycisphaeraceae bacterium | reverse complement strand
GCGCCCCGCAAGATTGTGCTCGCCTACTCCGGCGGGCTCGACACCTCCGTGATCCTGCCCTGGCTCAAGCAGCGCTACCCGGGCGTCAAGCTCGTCGCCTTCGCCGCCGAGCTCGGCCAGGGCGATGAGCTCGCCGGCATCGAGGCCAAGGCCCGCGCCAGCGGCGCCGACGAGGTCATCGTCAAGGACCTCCGCCGTGAATTCGCCGACGACTACTGCTTCCCCCTGCTCCGCGCCCACGCCATCTACGAAACCGACTACCTGCTCGGCACGTCGATCGCCCGCCCGCTGATCGCCCACCACCAGGTGCTCGTCGCCCACGAAACCGGTGCCGACGCCGTCGGCCACGGCGCCACGGGCAAGGGCAACGACCAGGTCCGCTTTGAGCTGACCTACAAGGCCCTCGACCCAACGCTCAAGATCATCAGCCCGTGGAAGGATCGCGCCTTCGAGCTGACCAGCCGCGAGGCTGCGCTCGACTACGCCAAACAGCACAACGTGCCCGTAGACCAGTCAACCAGGAAAATCTACTCGCGCGACCGCAACCTCTGGCACATCTCCCACGAAGGCGCGGAGATCGAGGACCCCGCCTGCGAGCCGGACTGGGACAACTGCCTGGTCATGTGCGCCGCGCCGGAGAACGCCCCCGACGAGCCCGCCCGCGTCCGCATCGACTTCGACAAGGGCAACCCCGTCGCCATCGATGGCAAGGCGATGCCCGGCGAAGAGATCATCGCGACGCTCAACGAACTCGGCGGCCAACATGCCGTGGGGCTCGCCCTGCTCACCGAAAACCGCCTCGTGGGCATGAAGTCGCGCGGCGTGTACGAAACGCCCGGCGGCACCATCCTCTACGAAGCCCACAAGGCCCTGGAACAACTCTGCCTCGAACGCGACCTCTACCACCACAAGCAGCAGCTCGCGCTGCGCTACGGCGAACTCGTCTACAACGGCCAATGGTTCCATCCGCTGCGCGAGGCGATGCAGGCGTTCATCGACCACGCCAACGAGGCCGTCACCGGCAGCGTCACCGTCAAGCTCTACAAGGGCCGGGCCCTGGCCGTCGAGACGCGCAGCGACCAGAGCCTCTACGACACGGATCTGGCCAGCTTCTCCATGGGCGACTACGACATCACCGCCGCCCGCGGCTTCATCGACCTCTTCGGCCTGCCCATGCAGGTGCGCGGGACGCGGCAGCGGGGGAAGAAGTAGCCACAGATGAACACGGATGCACACGGATCGGAAGAAGGGGGGACACGAAGGCACGGAGGTATGGCGTCACGCAACCAAACGGTGGGGGCAATCGCCCGGTCGATGTAGGATCCGTTGCTCAGCCAAACAGTCTGAAAACGAATCCAACGACTGTGACCAGGCCCACCAGCATAAGTATCATTGCAACTGCCGCGCCCGCCATGCAGCCAAGGCCCATCAGTCGCTCCGACCGGTCGTCTAACCGGCGACCCTCGAACAATGGCAAGCGGCCCACCGGCTCCGGCGTCGATGGGACACCCAGCACCGCGAGCTCCTCTCGAACGTTCGTCGGCAGCCTGTCCGGTGCAAGCCCTCTGACCGTCTTGGGCAGCGAACTGAGCAACGTCCGCCGATCCTTCGCGTAGCGTGCCCGAAACAGTTCCAGCGCCTCGCGGTATTGCGCTTCGCGCACCCCCGAAATGAACAGGTACTTCCCGGCTTCCACCTTGTCGCCCATCATCAGCAGCACGCGTCCGTAAGCTTCGTACAACCTGGCCTCGGCGGGATGCCGACCAAGGTTGCCCTGAAGAATTTCTTTGGCTCGCCAAAGCCGCTGGCTTGCGACCTCCCGCTCGGCACGCTCAATCGCTTGATCAACAGGGCTCGTTTCCATGCGGGCCAGTTCCAACGCTTGCCGCCGACCTCACACATACAACACGACCATCCGCTGCTCCTCGCGCACCTCGTACGTCTCCACGCTCGGGTCCGGCGTGCCGGGCACGTCGACCGAGGGCGCGGTCGCCGTGGCGTCGGCCGGGCCGTCGGCTTCCACCGCCACCTGGTACGCCTTGACGCGCATCTTGTGCGGGTTGAACACGCTCTGGCCCGTCGTGATGTCAAACTCCCAGTTGTGCCACGGGCAGCGGATGATCTCCCCCTCGCGCGCCCAGTTGTACTCGCCCGGCTTCGAGCCCGGCAGGTTGGTGCCCGTGACCTTGCCCTTGCACAACGGCGCCCGCTGATGCGGACAGACGTTGCGCAGCGCGTAGAACCTGCCATCGACGTTGAAGATACCGATCGACCGCCCGCCAAGCTCGACGATGCGACGCTCCCCGGGCGGGATGTCGGCAACGGGACAGACTACGTGACGCGTGGGCATGGCGGGCTCCGGGGTTAGCCACGGATGAACACGGATGAACGCGGATAAGAAGAATAGCCACGAATGAACACGAATGAACACAAAGAATGGAGGAGGAAAGGCGGGACGCCGGTGAAGGGATGAACCGTCCCTACCCTCCCTGCTTCGTGCCTCCGTGCCTTCCTTCCTGCTTTCCTGCCTTCCTTATTCCCTTCTTATCCGTGTTCATTTGTGTGCATCCGTGGCTAATCCTTCGCGTTCGCCACCGCCGGCGTCTCCGGCAGCCCATACAGCTCCCGCGCGTTCTCCACGTAGATCCGCCGGGCCAGGTCCTCCGGCAGCTTCGGCAGGCCGTGGGCCGGCGAGTCGTTGTCCCAGTGCGGGTAGTCGCTGGAGAACATCACCGTCTTGTGCGCGTGCACCATCTCGAAGATCTGCAACAGATGCTCGGGCTTCTCCGGCTCCTCGATCGGCTGGGTCGTCAGCCGCACGTGCTCGATGATGTAGTGGCTGGGCGGCTCGCTCAGCCAGGGGGCGCTGACGCGCAGCGACTTCCAGTTCTTGTCCAGGCGCCACATCAGGTGCGGCAGCCAGCCGATGCCCCCCTCGACGAGCACGAGCTTGAGCTGGGGGAACTCGTTGAACACGCCCCGGCAGACGAAGCTGCTCAGTTGAGCCATGAAGTTCTGCGACAGGTTGCTGTGCCACTCCAGGTAGCTGGCGGCGTAGCCGGCGGAGAAGGGGTTGGCGATGCCCGAGCACTCGGCCCCGGGATGCATCGCCACGGGCAGGCCCATCTCGCACGCCGCCTCGTAGATGGGCCAGTACCGCCGGTCGCCGTACGGGTCGCGCGACGCCGAGGTCATCATGACCTGCACGATGCGCGGGTGGCCACCGTGCTTGCGGATTTCCGCGGCCGCGAGGTCCGGCCGCTGCGGGGCGATGAACATCGAGCCATAGAACCGCGGGTCTTCATCCAGCCAGGTGAGCATCCACTGGTTGTAGGCGCTGGCCAGCGCGGCCGCGTAGTCGCCGTCGCCGTGGACGCCGATGGCGAGCACGCCCCCACCGGTGAGGATGGCGTAGTCGATGCCGAAAGCGTCGAGGAGCTGCTCGCGCATGGTGTCGGGGCATGAGCCGGGCGGCCCGCCGCGGGCCGGGGTGGCGTCGGAGCGGCCGACGCCGATGGGGCTGGTGGTGGCCGGGCCCCCCGGCAGGCGCAGGCCGAACTTGCGGTAGTAGGCCGGCAGGTGGGGCAGGACGTCGACGCTGTTGTCGCGGGCCGTGTTGTGCACGTCGCAGTCGATCAGCCGCAGGGCCCGGGGGGGGTCGGAGGACCGGTCGGCAGCGGGGTTGACGGTGGTCATAGGCGGATCTCCACGACCCATTATGAGGTGAGGCCCAGCCGGGGCAAGCCGCTCGCGGCTTCGCGAAGCGGTCGGCAGCACGTGAGCTGCCCCCTGCCGAACCGCCTCGCGAAGCCGCAAGCGGCGGGGAAACGGCGGGGGGCGTGGCGGGGAAGTGGCGGGGG
>SKPT01000529.1 GCA_007119405.1 Phycisphaeraceae bacterium | reverse complement strand
TGTGAGCATTCGGCACAGACGGTCAACTGGCGGTCCGTGGCGGCGCGCCGGGGCAACGTGGAATAGTATGACAGGTGTAGTGGACGGCGGTCAAGCTTCAGCGCTCCTGGGGCGGCGGCGTGCCGGCGGATCACCTTCGTCGGCCACGCCTCGGGGAGCTCCATGTGCGGCCCGGCCATATCGTGGCAGCAGCCAAACCAAAGGCGTGATTATAACGCGCGACGCCTGCTTCACGGTACCCAGCTCCGATAACAAGGTCTACGTCGCATGCGACGCGATCGACTGCGACGATCCGCCGCCGATCCTGACCGTCTTCGATCTCTCGGGGGGTCGGACGCATGATCCGTGCCAGTGCTGACAATTCGTGCAGATGGTGACAGAGCAGCAGTCCACGGAGGGGATCAACTGGTCTTTACTGGCTCTTGAGTATCCCGTTTAATTCACAGCGGCAGGGCGCAGATCTTCCAGGGCGAGCGGATGAACCCCTCGACGTGGTGAGCACGTGGCCCGGTACGTACGTGTCAAGATACCGCAGGGGAGAATGCGAATCCAGTTCTTCCACCAAAACATCTGCATGGCTGTGGTCCGGCCGAACGACGATGTCCACGAACTTGTAACGCCGGCACCGATCGTGACCTGCACCAGAGCGACACCGAGCAGGTATGCTTTCCGCATGCGGCACGGCATCGTCGCCGGGCGGCAATACCTCGAATCGGGACCATGGGACGATCACACACCAGGCCACGTGGACAGCAGTGCGGCTCATCGCGGCGGGCGCTGCACGGGTGCTGGTGTCAACAGGGCCGCCCCGCCTGGCGCCCGGCCGCACCCGCGCGACGAGGAGAGAGCCAATGACCCCGCAGGACGGCCATGTCGATTACGAATCCTTCGGCGCCGCGGGCGACGGCGTCACCGACGACCTCCCCGCCATCTGCCAGGCCCACGCCTTCGCCAACGCCCGCGGTCTGCCCGTGCGCTCGCGGCCCGACGCCACCTACCACCTCGGCCGACGCGCCCTGACGGCGGCGATCGCCACCGACACCGACTGGAGCACGTCGCGCTTTCGCATCGACGACCGCGACGTCGAGGACCACAAGCAGCCCCTTCTCGAAGTGCGCTCGCTGCTTGATCCGGTGACGCTGAGCCTCGATCGCCTCGGCCGCGACCAGCGACAGGTCGATCTGCGGCCTGATCGCGACTGCTTCGTCCGCATCGAGCAGGCCGAACCGCGCCGCTACATCCGGCGGGGCCTGAACCGCAACGCCGGCGGCCCGCAGCACGACTGCTTCGTCCTGAAGCGTGACGGCTCGATCCAGGGCGACATCGACTGGACGTACGAGCGCGTCTCCCGCGTCGAGGCGCAGCCGATCGACGAGACGACGCTGCACGTGCGCGGCGGCGTCTTCGAAACCTTTGCCAACCACGCCGACAACAGCGGTGGCTACGACTACTGGGGCCGGAACCTCGTCGTGCAACGCTCCAGGACCGAGGTGCAGGGCCTGACCCACTACGTCGTGGGCGAGACGTCGGTCGGCTGCCCCTACCGCGGGTTCGTCAGCGTCAGCCGCTGCGCCGACGTGACGCTGCGCGACTGCTGGTTTACCGGCCACAAGATCTACCAGACGATCGGTAACGCGGGCAAGCCGGTGAGCATGGGCAGCTACGACGTGCACGCCAACAGCGTCGTGGGCCTGAGCCTGGTCGGCTGCCGGATGAACCACATCCTTGACCGCACACGCTGGGGCGTGATCGCCACGAACCACTGCAAGGACATCCTGCTGGAGGACTGCCACCTTTCGCGGATGGACACGCACATGGGCGTCTCGGGCGCGTACACCATCCGGCGCTGCACCCTGGGCTACGTGGGCCTTAACGCGATCGGCCGTGGCGTGCTGACGGTTGAGGACTCGACGCTCTACGGCCCGCACCTGGTCAACTTCCGCGGGGACTACGGCAGCACCTGGCAGGGCCGCGTCGTCGTCCGCAACAGCCGGTGGACCCCGGCCTGCGGCGATCCAACCCGGCCGCACCTGTTCGGCGTACACAATGACGGCATGCACGACTTCGGCTACCCGTGCTCGATGCCGGAGTACGTCGAAATCGACGGCCTGTACGTCGACGACAGCAACACGCCGCACGGCTACGACGGGCCGTACCTGTTCACCGACCCCGACGCCACGACCGACCATGAGGGCGAATTGCCCGCCGAACGGCCGTTCCCGTACGCACCGTGTCGGCGGGTGACGATCCGCGGGTTTGAGACCGCCAGCGGCAAACCGCCGCGAATCTCGCCCAATGCAGGCTTGACGGCCGACGTGCTCGTAGTACAACCCTGACTGACTGAACAGGCGAGCCACAGATGCACACAGTTGAACACAGATTGTCCCAGTAGTAGACACCGTCGTCTTATCCTTGGCAAGGTGGGGCCTGCGGAAACGCCCACGGCCCGTTCCTGACCGTGTTTATCTGGGTTCATCTGTGGCTGCTTAGCATTGTTGTGGTACGAGTCCACGCCGCCCGGCGCCACGTGCGCCCGACGACAGGAGAGGTCATGCCAAGCAGGTCGAACCTCGATCAGGATTTGCTGACGACCTGCCGGCGACAGATCGAGTCGTTGATGGTCCCGGCCATGGAGGCGTTGTACGGCGAGCCGCCGGATACGTCCGTCGAGCCGTTCCACGCGGAGCAGATGCTGCCGGCGTCGGTCCGACACGGGTACAAGCCCATCGAGCGGATCGTGTCCTATTTCGACTACGCCGCGACGGGCATCTCCGTCCTGGCGCCATTGGCGGCCGACGGCGACGAGCCGGTCCGCGCGCTGGTGGCCGATTGGCAAAGCCACCTTGAGCTGGCCTTTGAGCCGGTCCCGGAGGAAGGGGTATAAGGTTTCGCCACAACATGCAGCAATGGCGGTCTGCCTTTCCCGCTACTGGCGCGGCCGGCGACGGCCCATGCCACACCCGCGCTACTCTTCCAGGCCACCACGCCATGGCCACACCCACGCCTCGCCGTAAGTTAAGCTGCGCAGGCCAACCCTGCCCCCTCCACTTTACGGAACTGAAACGTGCCCCCAGCCGCCACCACCGTCACAACGATGCCCACCACCACGGCCCGCCCGGGCGAGACGCCCGTCAACCGGCCGCACATCACCGTCGGCGACGACACCTGCACGTTGCCCGGCTTCACCAACACCCACATCCAGGCTGCCGTCGATCGCCTGGCCTGGCTCGGCGGCGGCATCGTCGAACTGTCAGCAGGCACCTTTCACATGGCCGACTCGCTCCACCTGCGCACCGGGGTGCGCGTCGTCGGCCAGGGTGACGACACCGTCCTGCACAAGAACCCCATGAAGCAGGCACGCATCACCTCCTTCCTGGGCTATGGCCATCACGACCTCATCGTCGACGAGCCCGACCGCTTCGAGCTCGGCGAAGGCGTCCTGATCGGCGACGCCAAGGCCGTCGGCTTCTACCAGGGCACGGGGACGCTGGTCGCGCGGCAGGGCTCAACGTGGTTCATCGACCGCCCCCACCCGCACGACTTTCGCCAGGAATCGGACGCCTTCGTCAAGACCCTCTTCGCTCTCGTCAGCGCCGTGGACGTGACGGATGCAGGCGTCGAGCGCCTCGTCATCGATGGCAACCCCGAGCACAACGACACCATGAACGGCTGCCGGGGCGCGGGCTTCTTCGCCCACCGCGCCCATCGCATTGCCGTACGCGAGGTCACCGTCCGCCGCTTCAACGGCGAAGGCTTCGGCTTCCAGAGCTGCGACCAGACCGAACTCGACCGCTGCCTGGCCGAGGACTGCTCCGGCAACGGCTACCACCCCGGCAGCGGCTCAACGCGCTTCCACGTCCACCACTGCACCGCCCGTCGCTGTGGCGCTTCGGGCCTCTTCTATTGCCTGGCGGTGCGCCACGGCCTTCTCGAAGACTGCACCTTCGAGCACAATGCCGGGCACGGCGTCTCCATCGGCGAACGCGACACCGACCACACCAACCGGCGCCTGGTCATCCGCCACAACGGCGGAGCGGGCGTCTACCTCCGCCCCGGCGACGCCGCCACGGCCGCCCACCGCAACACCATCAGCCACTGCACGATCGAGCACAACGCCACAGGCAGCGGCCAGGCCCAGGTCGTGCTCCAGGGTGCCGCCGAGGGCGTGCGGCTGATCGAGAACGTCATCCGCCGCGGCAACGACAAGCCCGGCTTGCTGGTCAGGGCGGACATGCCCGCCTTCGAGCACGTCGGCAACGCCATCGATCCCGGCGGCGAGGCGGCGCTGGTCGATGAGCGCCGCGACTGAGTCACCCTGCGCCGCAGTGGTCACCCTGCTTGCCGATCGGGCGCCGGGCTGCCCGTCACTCGCCGCCACGGCTTTGACAATCATCTGCTCGGCTTCAGTCAGCGGCGACGCCCCGGAACGTCCGCCGCCGGCTTGCAGTACGCCCAGCGGACTCGACCGGCTGGCGACGACGCCGCGGAGGTAACCGGCGTCGACCAGGCACCGCTCGATGTGCCACACGCCGCCGTCGCCCGCCAACCGACGCCGCGGGCGCGGTAAACCCGCCCGCACCCGCGCCAGGACCGCTCGCCGGGCAATGGTGCATACCGATGTCGATGTGGCCCGACCTTGATCGCCGCGTTATCCGTGCGACAATGTCCGCCATGCCACCGATCGACGACACCACCATCAAGGCCGCGATTGCCCATCCCGAGCCCGAGGTCCGCGACCGGGCGGTGCGATGCCTCGCGGACTCGCCCGGCGACGACGGCTCCGTCATGCCCGCGGTCATCCAGGCCATCGAGCGCTTCGGCCTGGACCAGTGCTGGCAGATGCTGCTGATCGCCCGCGAGCTCAAGCAGACGCCCGCCACCATCGACTGGGCCATCGACCGCCTGCGCCAGCCCTTCGACTTGGACGACATCAACCAGGACAACGCCCACTACGCCCTGGCCTGGCTCGTCGTCAGCGCCGAGCCCTCTCTGCTGTTCGAGCGCTACGAGACGATCGTGAGCCTGCCCGAGCTGCCCGACCGGCTCCGCAAGATCCTCGACGAGCGGCTGGAGCTGGCCCGCGCCGACTGGGCCACCTGCTGGCAGCGGCTTGAGGCCCTGGGCGAGGAGGTGCTCGACGCCGAGGCGCTGATCCTGGAGCACGAGCAGCGCGCCGGCCGGCTGATCGAGGCCCTGGCGCGCCACGGCCGGGACGTGCCCGAGCACGAGAAGGCGGTGCTCAACCTCGTCCGCCGGCAGTTCCCCAAGGCCAAGCGCGAGCTATACGAGGAGCTCGAAACGTACTTCATCATGCTCGCCGGCCAGATGAAGCTCACCCGCGCCATTCCCGTGATGCTGCGCCGGCTCCAGGAAGCAGACGAGGGGGATGACCGGCTGGACAGCGCCGCGACGCTCGCCCTGGCGGCGTTTGCCAGCGACGAGGTGACCCGGCCACTGGCGAACGCCTGGTGGGACGCCCACGATCAGGCCCGCGCCTCGATGGCGGAGGCGCTCGGCCACATCCGCACCGAGCTGGCGGCGGAGCGCTGCCTGGCCTTCCTCCAGCGCGAGGAGGACGAGTTCGTCGTCCAGGCCCTGGCGCAGGCGGCCCTGCGCCAGCTCAACACCGATGCCGTGCCCATCATCACCGAACTCGTCGACAACGACGACCTGGTCGAGTACGACGCCGAATGGCGGGATCTTCGCCTGGCCCTGGTCGAGGCGGCGACAATCATGGGCGTGAGCTTCCCGCAGTACGAGCAATGGTACGAGCAGGCCCGCGAGGCCGACTGGGGCTGGCGACGCCAACCGCCCACCCACCGCCTGCGCGACGGCGTGGAGGCCTTGACGAAGACCTCGAGCGACGCCTCGCTCTGGGACGACGAGCCCGACCTGTGCTGGCGCGTGAAGGTCACGCTCAAGGGCATCGACCCGCCCGTCTGGCGCACCATCGAGTTCGCCGACTGCTCGCTGGACAACCTGCACGGGATCATCCAGCACGCCTTCGGCTGGGAGGACGCCCACTTCTACCGCTTCCACGTCGACGACGTCGAGTACACCGAGCCGGGCATGCTCGACGACATCCCCGCCGGCGACGTCGCCGACGCCACTGACACCTGGCTCAGCGACGTGGTGCACGAGCCCGGCGATCGCCTGAGCTACGTCTACGACTTCGGCGACAACTGGGAGCACGAGATCGTCGTCGAGCAGGTCAAGGAGGTCGACGACATCTATTTCCCGCCGCAGTGCCTCGACGGCGCCCGCGCCTGCCCGCCCGAGGACGTCGGCGGCCCGCCGGGCTACGACCGCTACCTCCAGGCCATCGCCGACCCCGGTCACCCGGACCACGAGGAGATGCTCGGCTGGAACGGCGCGTTCGACCCCGAGGCGTTCGACCGCGAGGCCATCAACGCCGAGTTCCGCCGCAACTTCGACCGCTGGCTGGACGAGGTCACGAAGGACGTCGACGCCGTCGAATCGATGGCTGAACTTGGCGACGGCTACGAGGATGAGGACGAGGACGAGGAGGATGACGCTGACGCCGCCTCGCTGACCCTGGCCGATGATCGACAGACGCACTACCCGCTGGGCACCGTGGCGATGTACGGCCCGGATGACAAGACCACGACCAAGCTCGTCGCCGCCGTCATCACCGGCCCCGACGCCGAGCCCGTGCTCAAGCGCTGGGTCGGCACGGGCATCACGGACGACGAGCGCGTGCAGCAGGAGCTCCGCACCTGGTTCGAGCTGCACGGCGTCCAGCAGGTGGTCATGTCCGAGGGCAACATGGGCTGCCCGCACGAGGAGGGCGAGGACTTTCCCGTCGGCGAGGACTGCCCCTTCTGCCCCTACTGGCGCGGCCGACAGTGATGGCCCGGGCCCGCCCGCCGGGCCGCTGACCACGCATGGCTCGTGGCCCTGCCCCCAGCCTTCGGCCCCCGGCGGTGGGCCAGCCGCGACGCCACCGGCCCCCGCCCCGCGAGGGCATTGCGTCGCTTTACCGTCGGGTCCCTGATCATGCGATGGGCCCCGCTGGGCCCACGGGCGAGTGGGCGGCCCGCCCGTCGCCAGCGGGCCCACCGGCGACCAGGCAGGCGAATTCCCGCGGGGGCTGTGCCGAAGCCGGGGCCCGGTCCAGCAAACAGTCGCAGTCGAAGGTGCCATCGAGCTTCAGGAGCCGTTTGAGGCACCGGTAGAATCTCGGCGTCGGCCGGCACCAAGGCCTGCTTCCCCCAGGGCACCGCCGATGCCGACGAGGCAGCGGTTGAGCCTCCCCCGTTTGGACGGGCGCGGGGATGCATGATGCCGCGGGTGGGCTCGTGTCTTCTTGCCAAACCCGACAAGCCCCTTGACAACCGACCCGAATAATAACCTAACATAACCCGATCATGCAAGAGGCGGATCGGACGAGTCTGGGCGAGTTGGCCGAGCGCGTGCGGGCCCTGGAGGCCGTGGGGGCGGGCAGCGGGCGTGCGAGGCGGGTGGCGACGGCGTGGCCCGGGGTGGATGCGGCCCTTGGCGGCGGGCTGCTGACCTCGGCGGTGCATGAGTGGGTCGGCGAGCCGGCCGCGGCAGCCGCCGGTGGCCCGCGCGAGCCCGCCTGGGCTCCACGGGCGCCGCTGATCCACCTCGTGCGCCAGGCGATGGCGGGCCAGGCTCATGGTGGCTGGGGCGTGTGGGTCGGCCGGGGGTGCTTGCCCTATCCGCACGGGCTGGCGGGCGGCGCGGATCACGTGCTGGCCCGCTCGCTCTGGGTCGATCCGCCGGGGGATGAGGCCGGCCGGCTGTGGGCGATCGACCTGGCGGCGCGGTGCGAGGCCATGGCGGTGGTGGTCGCCGATGGGGCCGGGCTCGACATGCCCGCGACGCGCCGGCTGCAACTGGCGGCCGAGGCGGGCGGGACGCTGGTGCTGCTAACCCGGCCTTGGACGCAGCGCAAGACGCTGTCCGCGGCGACGACGCGCTGGCGCGTGCGATCAGCCGTCAGTGACAGCCCCTGGCCGCGATGGGAGATCGAGCTGTTGCGATGCAAGGGATCGCAGCGCGGCACCGGCACGGAAAGCCGCAACACATGGCTGTTGGAAGGACAACAAAGCCATGGGCAGGGTTTTGTCGTTGTACCTGCCGAGCCTGGCGATCGATCGGCTCCAGCGCAAGTCGAAGCGGCGGCAGCGCGGCAGCGACGCGCGTGAGCATCCGCCGGCCGTGCTGCTGGTGGCCAACGAGCGCGGCCAGCAGGTGGTGGTGCAAGCGTGCCGGGCGTCGCAGCGGTGCGGCGTTCAGGTCGGCATGAGCCTGGCGCATGCCCGGGCGCTGCTGGGGCATGAGGTGGTGGTTCAGCCGCACGAGCCGGCCAGGGACGCGGCCGCGCTGGACGCGCTGGCGCGTTGGGCGATTCGCTTCACGCCGGTGGTGCAGGCCGACGCGCCGGATGGGCTGCTGCTTCAGATCGCCGGCTGCGAGCACCTGCATGGCGGCACGCGTCAACTGCTGCGCCACGTCATCGAGCAGACCCGCCAGCTTGGCGTGCGGGGGCGCGCCGGCGTCGGGCCGACGGTCGGCTGCGCGTGGGCGCTGGCGCGTTTCGGATACGATGGCCAGATCGTTGACGCCCTGGAGGACGTGCCCGATGCGCTGGCGCCGCTGCCGGTGCGGGCGCTGCGCATCGAGCGGGAGATTGAGGCGTCCCTGCATGCGGTGGCGGTGGAGACGGTGGGCCAGTTGATGCGGCTGCCACGCGGCTCGCTGGCGGAGCGGTTCGGCCAAGGCCTCCTGCTGCGGCTGGATCAGGCGACGGGCGCGGCGTTCGAGTCGCTCGAGCCCATTCGCCCCAGCGAGCCGGTGCGGGTGCAGCGGCTCTTCGACGGGCCTGTCAAGCAACTGGAGGCGATCCTGCAATCGGCGCGGGAACTGGTCGAAGCGCTCTGCCGCGAGCTGGCCACGCGCGAGGCGGGCGCCCGGCAACTGCGGCTGGACCTTGAGCGCATCGATGCGCACGACCTGAGCGAGGCCGTCACGCTCAGCCGCCCGTCACGCGATGCCCGGCACCTGTGGGCGCTGCTTCGCCCGACGATCGAGCGCATCCACATGGGCCACGGCATCGAGCGGGTCACCCTCCACGCCAGCTCCCTCGGCCGAATCGCGCATCAGCAAGAGCGTCAGGAGACATGGCCAGGCGAGGCGTCCGGCAAGCAGATGGATCGCTGCATCGGCGAGCTGGTCGATCGTCTGGCGGGCCGATTCGGGGTCGATCGTGTCTGCGTGATTCAGCCGCGGGCGACGTACGTGCCCGAGCGTGCATTTGTCCATCAGCCGGCGCATCAAGCGGGCGCGCCCCCGCCTGAACCCGGCCCGGTCATCGACGCCGACCGGCCCACGCTGCTGCATCGTCGACCGGAGCCGGTGCAGGTCATGCTGCTGGCGCCCGACGGGCCGGTGCTGGCGATGCGGCGCGGCCGAGAGCGCGTGCGCATCATCACCACGCTCGGCCCGGAGCGCATCACGCCGCGCTGGTGGCTGAGCGGTGATGCCAATCGCACGTCCGCACCGCGCGACTACTTCAAGCTCCAGGACGAGCACGGCCAATGGTGGTGGCTGTACCGCCAGGCGGATACGGCCCGCTGGTTCGTGCATGGAAGGTGGTGCTGAGCGTGCCCGAGCAGCCCCCGCCCAAGTCGCGCCCATCTCTGCGTGGCCATCACCGCTCGGCCAGCGCGATCGCTTACGCCGAGCTGGCGGCGACCAGCAACTTCACCTTCCTGCACGGCGGCAGCCATCCCGAAGAGCTGGTCGAGCAGGCGGCGCACCTCGGCCACCGGGCGATGGCCATCACCGATACCAACACCCTCGCGGGCGTCGTGCGCGCCCATGTCGCCGCCAAGGAAGCGCGCATCCAACTGGTCATCAGCAGCCGATTGCAACTGGCCATCGATGAGTCGGCACATGTTGAGTTGCTCGTTTATCCCACCGACCTGGCCAGCTATGGCCGGCTGTGTCGCCTGCTCACCCTTGGCAAACGCCGCGCAAGCAAGGGCGCGTGTCACCTGACGCTCCACGATCTGCTCGAGCACCATGAGGGGCTGCTGGCTGTGCTCGTCCCGCCACGGACGATCAACGAGCGGACGCTTGAGGTCGCGCATGGGCTCAAGCAGGCGTTCGACGATGGCCGCTTCTCGATCGCCGCCTCGGTCGGTTACCACCAGCACGACGGTGACCGCCTGCGGCAGATCGCCTCGCTGTGCGATCACCTCGACGCGCCCATGCTCGCGACCAACGACGTGCTTTATCACGCGCCGGGCCGGCAACCGCTTCAGGACGTGCTGGCCTGCATCCGCGAGGGTTGCACTATTGAGCAGGCGGGCTTTCGCCTTCAGTCCAACGCCGAGCGCCACCTCAAGCCGCCCGACGAGATGGCCCGGCTGTTCGCCGATCATCCGCGCGCCATCCGCCGGAGCGTGGAGATCGCCGATCGCTGCATGGGCTTTTCGCTGGATCAACTCAAATACGAGTACCCGCACGAGACCGTCCCGGCCGGTGCTACGCCGATGCAGCATCTGAGCGAGCTGACCTGGGCCGGCGCCGCCTGGCGTTATCCCCGCGGTGTGCAGGCGAAAGTCAGGCGGCAGATCGAGCACGAGCTGAAGCTGATCGAGGAGCTGAACTACCCGCACTACTTTCTGACCGTCCACGACATCATCGCGTTTGCCCGGCAGCGCGGCATCCTCTGCCAGGGACGCGGGGCCGCGGCCAACTCGGCCGTCTGCTACTGCCTGGGCATCACGGCCGTCGATCCCGAGCGGATCGAGATGCTGTTCGAGCGCTTTGTCAGCCGCGAACGCAATGAGCCGCCGGACATCGACGTGGACTTCGAGCACGAGCGGCGCGAGGAGGTGATCCAATACCTGTACCGCAAGTACGGCCGCGACCGTGCCGCCCTGGCCGCTGAGGTCATCACCTACCGCACGCGCTCGGCCGTGCGCGAGGTGGGCAAGGCGCTGGGGCTGTCGTTGGATGCGGTGGACCGCCTGGCCAGGCACCTCGACGGCTGGGGACGTGAGGCGCTGAAGCCCGAGCATCTCAAGCCGCTGGGCTTCTCGCCCGACGACCCCACCATCCAGCGCCTCATCCAGCTCACCGGCGAGCTGCGCGGCTTCCCGCGCCACCTCTCCCAGCACGTCGGCGGGTTCGTGCTCACCGACAAACCGCTCTGCGAGCTGGTCCCCATCGAAAACGCCGCGATGCAGGACCGCACCGTCATCGAGTGGGACAAGGACGACATTGACGCCCTGGGCATGATGAAGGTGGACGTGCTGGGCCTGGGCATGCTCACTTGCGTGCGCAAATGCTTCGATCTGGTTGCGCGGCACCACGGCCGAACGCTCACGCTCGCCAGCGTGTTTCAGCAGCAGCCCACAGACGACCCGGCCGTCTATGACATGATCTGCGCCGCCGACACCGTGGGCGTCTTCCAGATCGAGAGCCGGGCGCAGATGTCGATGCTTCCCCGGCTCAAGCCGCGCGAGTTCTATGACCTGGTGATCGAGGTCGCCATCGTCCGCCCGGGGCCGATCCAGGGCGACATGGTGCACCCCTATCTCCGCCGGCGCGACGGCACGCAACCGTTCGACGCGGAGCAGCTACGCCCCGAGATCCGCCCGATCCTCGAGCGGACGCTCGGCGTGCCGCTGTTCCAGGAGCAGGCGATGAGCCTGGCCATCCACGCCGCGGGCTTCACCCCCGACGAGGCCGAGCGGCTGCGCAAGACCATCCAGGCCTGGCGCAGCCGCAACGGCAAAATCCTCGAGTTCGGCGACAAGCTGATCGGCGGTATGCTCGCCAACGGCTACTCGCGCGCGTTCGCCGAGCGATGCTTCGAGCAGCTTCAGGGCTTTGGCGAGTACGGCTTCCCAGAATCGCACGCCGCCAGCTTTGCCCTGCTCGTGTACGTCAGCGCCTGGCTCAAGCATCATTACCCCGCCGCGTTCACCTGCGCCCTGCTCAACAGCCAGCCCATGGGCTTCTATGGCCCGGCCCAGCTCGTGCGCGACGCGAGCGAGCATGCGGTCGATGTGCAGCCGATCGACGTGAATCACAGCGATCGGGATTGCACACTCCAGCCCGGGCACGAAGCACAACGGCCGGCGCTGCGGCTGGGGCTACGGATGGTCAAGGGGTTGAACGCCGACGAGGCGGGCCGGCTGACTGAGGCGGTGCGGACGCACGGGCCCTTCCGCGAGATCGAGCCGCTCTGGCGCACCGCCGGCATCTCAACGCGCTCGCTGCGGCGCCTGGCCGAGGCCGACGCCTTCCGCTCCATGGGCTTGGACCGCCAGCACGCCCTCTGGCAGATCATGAAGCTGCGCGATCATCCCGCGCCGCTGTTCGAGCAAGGCAGTGCCAGCCCGATGCGACCATTGGAGCCGGGCTCCCCCAGTCATGCCGATCCGCTCCCGGCCGTGCCTGCCTACCGCCAGGTCACCCACGACTACGCCAGCACCGGCCTCTCACTCAAGCAACATCCCATGAGCTTCCTGCGCGACAGGCTCGATCGCATGGGCGTCACGGCCGCGAGCGACCTGGCCAACGAAACGCACTGGCCTCACGCCAGCCCCATCAGCGTCGCCGGCCTGGTCACCATCCGCCAGCGGCCCAGCACCGCGCGGGGCGTCATCTTCCTGAGCCTCGAAGACGAAACCGGCTCGTGCAACCTGATCGTGCGGCCAGGCGTGTACCAGCGATGCCGCGCCGCCGTGCGCACCGCCACCATCGTCTTCGCCCGCGGCCGGGTCGAGCGCCAGGGCCGGGTCGTGCACGTGAACGTGCGCAGCGTGCAGGATATCGCGCGCATGCTCGACGGCCTGCACGCCCGATCGCGGGATTTTCAGTAAGAGCACCTGACACAATCGAGACGCGGCCCAGCCGCCGCTGCGCCGCGACCTGCCGGGCAACCTGACGATCCGCCGCTGTCCACGCCTGCACGCCAAGGCCGTGATCTTCGACGCCGCGGCGATGCACCTGGGCTCGGCCAACCTCACCGGCGCCGGGTTGGGCGCCAAGGTCGACCACCGGCGCAACATTGAGTGGGGCATCTGGACGGGCACGCCGCGCTGATCGACGGCGTGCTCCAGCGGTTCAACGCCCTGTGGGAGAGCCAGCGCTGCGCCGGCTGCGGCCGGCGTCACGTCTGCTCCGTGCCGCTGGAGGAGCCGTGAGGACGACGGTTGGATCCGGTCGGTTCGCCCCATGCCGGGCTGTAAAGCTCACCTGCCGTCAGGCCTGGGATTCGACCGGCACTGCTCCGAGCGTCAGGGCGATGTGTCGTGGAGCATCGCCTGCCACCGGTCCCCGCGAAAAATGGTTACGTGTTCGATGTGCGCTCGCCCCCTCGCGGGCCACGCCTGATTCCACTCAACTGCTCGGCCATTCCGGCAAGTCCCTGTATGACCTGCACGAGTCTGCTGTAATCAAGCTGGTCGGGCGTGTCTCCTGCCTTGTGGTAGTTCTTGTCACGGAAAGGCAGCGTGTCCGTGATCAAGCCGGCACGGATGCGATGCTGCCAGAAGCTCCAATGATCTGACCGGGCGATGGCCGGGATCCAGCCCGGCAATGCA
>SKPT01000514.1 GCA_007119405.1 Phycisphaeraceae bacterium | reverse complement strand
GCTCGGCAGCGTCAAGTACCTGGCCGAGGCGGGCGCCGACAGCGTGACGTACTACCGCACGGTGGGCCTGCGCGGCGTGATGGAGCGCGAGGCGGGCAGCGAGGTGCCGGCAAAGTGGCCCAGCCAGCCGCTGGAGCGTTACCCGGTGTACGATGCGCTCGCGTTGCTCGCCGGGGCCGGCGACGCGCAGGTGGTGCGCTGCACGAGCGACGCGCCCCTGCGGGCGATCGGCCTGGCGCTGCGGCAGGGCGCGACGCGCCGGCTGCTGCTGATGAACCTGACGCACCAGCGGCAGCGCGTGCGCGTGACGTCGACCGGCCAGGCCCACACGCTTGAGCCGATGCAGATACTCGAGGCAAGCTACTGAGGCGAGCGGCGACATGGCTGAGTTGCGTTTCGCGGTCTTCGGCACGGGGTTCTGGTCGCGCTTCCAGCTCGCGGGCTGGCGCGAGCTCGACGGGGCGCGGTGCGTCGCGGCCTACAACCGCACGCGCGCCAAGGCCGAGCAGATCGCCGCCGAGTTCGACATCCCCAGCGTCTACGACGACCCGCAGAAGCTGCTCGCCAGCGAGCGGCTGGACTTCGTCGACATCATCACCGCGCCGTCGACGCACCACGAGCTGGTGCTGCTGGCGGCGAAGCACAAGGTGCCGGTGATCTGCCAGAAGCCGATCGCCGAGACGCTCGAGCAGGCCGAGCAGATGGTGGCGGCGTGTCGCGAGGCGAACGTGCCGCTGCTGATCCACGAGAACTGGCGCTGGCAGCACCAGATCCGCAAGTTCCGCGAGGTGTTGCAGCGCAGCGACATCGGCCGGGTGACGCGCGCCCGGCTGCACTATTGCAGCTCCTTCCCGGTCTTCGAAAATCAGCCGTTCCTCGCCGAGCTGGAGCGCTTCCTGCTCGACGACGTGGGCGTGCACCTGTTCGACACGGTGCGGTTCCTTTTTGGGGAGCCGCGCAGCGTCTACTGCCGGACCAAGCGCGTCAACCCGCGCATCCGCGGCGAGGACATGGCCACGGCGATCTTCGACATGGGCGAGGACGTGATGGTCAACTGCGAGATCAGCTACGCCTCGATCACCGAGCAGGAGCGCTTCCCGCAGACCTACTTCCTCGTCGAAGCCGAGCGCGGCTCGGCGGAGCTAGCGCAGGACTACTGGATCCGCGTCACGACGGCCGAGGGCACGCACGCCCAGCGCCACCCCCCGCCACGCTACCCCTGGGCGGACCCGGCGTACGAGGCGATTCATTCGGCGATCGTCCCGTGCAACGCCGACATGCTCGCCCACCTGACCGGCGAGCGCACGGCCGAGACCACCGGCGAGGACAACCTGCGCACCT
Organism: Phycisphaeraceae bacterium; assembly: GCA_007119405.1. The sequence continues at coordinate 2,523 of SKPT01000514.1, read as the reverse complement.
TCCGGGCCGTGCAGCTCGCCTACGAATCCGCCGAGCGCAACGCGGTGATCGCGCTATGAGCGTAAGCGACGGCCAACACGTGGTGGCGAGCTACCGCATCGAGACGCCGCTGGACCCGCGCTCCGCCGCCGAGGCGATGGCTGGCGAGCAGAGCTGCGGCACCTTCGTGGCCGTGCCCGGCGAGACGGCCGAGCTCAAGGCGCGGCATCGCGCCGAGGTGATCGACGTGACGCCCGAAGCACCCGCCGACGCACCCGCCCTGCCCGGCGCCAAGGCGAGCGCCGGCCCGCACCACCGCGCGACGGTGCGCATCGCCTACCCCATCGACAACTTCGGCGTCAACCTGCCCACGCTCGTGACCACGCTGCTGGGCAACCTCTTCGAGCTCAACCAGTTCTCGGGGCTCAAGCTCCTGGACGTCGAGCTGCCCGCGGACTACGCCCGCCGCTTCGCCCTGCCGCGCTTCGGCATCGCGGGCACGCGTCGCCTCGCCGGCGTGGAGCATGGCCCCCTCGTGGGCACGATCATCAAGCCCTCGGTCGGGCTCGACGCCCGCGCCACGGCCGGGCTCGTCCGCGAGCTCGCCGAGGCCGGCATCGACTTCGTCAAGGACGACGAGCTCCAGGCCAATGCCCCGCATTGCCCCTTCGAGCAGCGCGCCCGGGCCGTGCTCGCGGCCGTCAACGACGTCGCGGATCGCACCGGCAAGAGGGTCATGGTCGCGCTGAACCTCAGCGACAGCCTCGACGCCATGCTCCGCCACGCCGAGCTCGTGCGCGAGCTGGGCGGCACGTGCGTGATGGTGAGCCTGCACAGCGTCGGCTTCACGGCCGTCGAGCATCTGCGCAAGCACGCGGGCCTGCCGATCCACGGCCACCGCAACGGCTGGGGCATGTTCAGCCGGCACCCGCTGCTGGGCGTCGCCTACCCCGCGTGGCAGAAGCTGTGGCGGCTGGCGGGCGTGGATCATCTGCACGTCAACGGCCTGGACAGCAAGTTCGCCGAGGACAACGACTCCGTCGTCGCCTCCATCAACGCCTGCCTCACACCGCTGGCCCGCGACGACGACCGCGCCATGCCCGTCGTCTCCTCGGGCCAGTGGGGCGGCCAGGCGCCCGAGACCTATCGCCGCACCGGCACCACCGATCTCATGTACCTCGCCGGGGGCGGGATCATGGCTCATCCGCACGGCCCGGCGGGTGGGGTCAACGCCATCCGCGCCTGCTGGCAGGCCGCCGTCGACGGCGTCGACCTCGACGCCCGCGCCCGTGACGACGCCGACCTCGCCGCCACTCTGAGCACCTTCCGACAATGAACGCCCACCCGACCATGCTGCTGACCTACTACGGCGACGACTTCACCGGCTCGACCGACGCGATGGAGGCGCTGGTGCGCGGCGGCGTGGAGACCGTGCTGTTCATCGACCCGCCCTCGGCGGACCAACTGGCGCGCTATCCGCAGGCGCGGACCGTCGGCGTGGCGGGGCTGACGCGCAGCATGCCGCCGGACGCCATGCAGCGCGCCCTCGAGCCCGCCTTCGCCCGCCTCGCCGAGCTGGGCGCCCCCCTGCTGCACTACAAGATCTGCTCGACGTTCGACTCCTCGCCCACCGTCGGGTCCATCGGCAAGGCGATCGAGCTGGGCGAGCGCCACGTCGCCGGCCGCTTCGTCCCGCTCGTCGTCGGCGCTCCCGTGCTCGGGCGCTACACGGTCTTCGCCAACCTCTTCGCGCGCAGCGGCCTGGACACCGAGCCCTATCGCCTGGACCGGCACCCGACCATGAGCCGGCACCCCGTCACGCCCATGGACGAGGCGGATTTGCGCCTGCACCTGGCGCGGCAGACGGACATGCCCATCGAGCTGTTCTCGGTGCTCGACCACGACGGCGCGGCCGACGAGATCGACGCCCGCCTCGACGCGCTGACCGCCGCGGGCCCGCGCATCGTCCTGTTCGACGTGCTCGAGCAGCGCCACCTGGCGACGATCGGCCGCGTGCTCTGGCAGCGCAGCGGCGAGCAGCCGATGTTCGTCGTCGGCTCGTCGGGTGTCGAATATGCCTTGGTCGCGCATTGGCGCCAGACGGAGTTGACCGCCAACGATCCGCCCGCGATGACGCTCACGCGCGCATCACGGCTGGTCGCGCTGTCGGGCAGTTGCTCACCGGTCACCGCCAGGCAGATCGGCCTGGCGGTGAGCGAGCATGGCTTCGCCGACGTGGCCGTGGACGTAACGCAGCTCACCGACGGCGACGCCGCCCGCCGCGAGCAGCAGCGCATCATCGACGCGATGGCCGACCACCTCCGCGCCGGTCGATGCCCCATCGCGCACCTGGCCTGCGGCCCCGACGACCCGCGCATCGACCAGGTCCGCCACGCGGGGCTGCACGGCGACGCGATCGGCCGCTGGCTCGGCACGCTCGCCTGCCACGTCGCCCGCGCGATCGAGCCCGATCGCATCATCATCACCGGCGGGGACACGTCCGGCCACGTCGCCCGCGCCATGGGCATCGAGGCGCTGACCATG
>SKPT01000499.1 GCA_007119405.1 Phycisphaeraceae bacterium | reverse complement strand
CGGCGGTGCGGGCGAAGCAGGGCCGGGCGTGCTCGGGGTTGTCGCTGTAGGGGGCCATGGTCATGAGCCCCCGCGGGCGGAGGTAGAGCATGGTGTCGAGCTGCTCGATGAAGTGAGGCGCGGCGGGGGGGGAGATCCCGTGCTTGCCGGCCTCGCCGGAAGTGTTGACCTGCACGAGCACGTCGATGACCCGCTCGGTGCGGTGGGCGTGGCTGTGGAGCTCTTCGGCCAGGCGCAGGCTGTCGACGCTGTGGATGAGCTCGACGATCGGCACGACCTGCTTGACCTTGTTGCGCTGGAGGTGGCCGACCATGTGCCAGCGGACGCGGTCGGGCATCTCGTCGGTGGCGCGTTCCACGGCCTGGCCCATGCGGCGGCGTCGGGACAGGTACTCCTGGAGCTGGGCGACGCGCTGGGTGAGCTGCTGGACACGGTTCTCGGCCAGGTCCACCTGCCCCATCTCGACCAGGGCGCGGATCTGGTCGGGGGTGGCGGCCTTGGTGACGGCGACGAGCACGACGTCCCGCGCCCGCCGGCCGACGCGGGCCGCCGCTTCGCCGATGCGGTCGCGCACGGCGGCGTAGGCCTGGGCGAGGTCACCTGGTTCGACCATCCGTTCCGTTTCCATAGGGGAAGATTAGGCCGACGAGGCCCGAGCCGCAACAGGCGGGCGGTGGGGAGTTCGTCGCGCCGCAGGCCTGGTGACGCTGTGCGGCACCCGGTTCCGCGTCGACCGGTCGCGGGGTACGATCCGCAGCGCCATGTCTGCGCTGCCAGCAGCCTCTCTCGGGCCCATTTGCGTGCGTCCGCGTTCGGAGCCGCGCCGTCTGAGGCATGGCGGGCGCAGCGGGGAGTCCGGCGACCTGTTGGGTGGACTGATGACTCTCCTTCTCGGGCTCATCTTCGCGGGCGTGGGCGCCTGGTTGCCGCTCCAGGCCCGGCTGGATGCGTCCATTACGCAACGCGTGGTGCTGCTGGCGATCGCGCTGGTGTTTTTTCTGCCCGGGCTGGGGGCGACGGCCACGGGCGTACGCCGAATCTGGCGAGGACTGGTTCGTCATCACTCGCGGCTGCGCCCGGCGGCCGGCGCGTGGGCGGCCGACTATCCCTGGCCACGTGGCCGGTACTCGCGCTCGAGCGGCGGGCCCGCGATGAGCTTCTGGTCCTTGTTCATCCTCTACTTCCTGACGTTGTTCACGCTCGCCGCGGCCGCACTCGGCATCTTTATTCTTGTGGACGCCGACGATTGGGAGGGCCGGTTTGTGGGCCTGGGGTTCATGTTGCTCTGCGGGCTGGCGATCTCCATGTTTCGCACAATCTTCTCAAAGACCTGGCGCGACCTGTGGCACTGGCCCCGCTTCGGCCGTACGCGCGTCCGCTTCGAACGTCTGCCGCTGCCTCGTGGCCAAACGGCCACCTTGACGTGGATGCCTCCAGACCTGGGCGTGTGCCAGCGCCTGAGTTTCGTCCTGCGCCATGTGCGCGAGGTACACGAACGCCAGTTCGTCGGCCCCAAGACATCCGACATCATCAGCGTGCCGTTCGAGCATTGGCATGGTCACATCGAGCATGAAACGCCTGAGCCCATCATGCGCGGCCAAGCTGTGCTACTCCAGGTCGAGGTGCCTGCCGACGCACCGGGGACGGCGATGGCTCATCGCCCCCCAGCCTATTGGGAGCTTGAAGTCCGCGCTCAGCGTCGAGACGGCATCGACTTCCGCGCCCGATATCTCGTTCCCATCTATTGAAACCTGCATGAAAAGGGTGCCACACAGCATCCCGGAGGGTGCTGTGTGCTGCGTGCCCGCATGGTGATTCGCACACAGCAGCCTTCGGCGTGCTGTGTGGCACCCGCGGGGGTTTGCATACGCGCTTTTAGCCGAGTCGATCCGGTGCCACCGGCGGACGAGCCACCAGTGGCACCGCCACACCTGCGACGGAGCCTAATACTTGGGCAGTTCCGGGTCGATCTCGTCGGCCCAGGCGAGGATCCCGCCCTTGACGTTCACGGCGTCCAGGCCGGCCTGCCGCATCAGCTCCACCGCCTGCGCGCTTCGCCCGCCCATCTTGCACATCACGAGGTACTGCCGGCTGGGGTCGAGCTCCGACAGCCGGCCGGCGACCGTGCCCAGTGGGATCAGCTTGGCCTGCGCAAGGTTGACGATCTGGTGCTCGTGCGGCTCGCGCACGTCGATCAGCTCCGCCCCGTCGCCGGCGTCGAGGCGCTGCTTGAGCTCGGCGACGGTGATCTCGGGCACCGCGTCGCGCACGACGGTGTCCGACTCCTCGCCGCGCATGCCGCAGAACTGCACGTAGTCGATCAGCTCGGTGACGGTCGGGGCGTCGCCGCAGACGGGGCACTCGCTGTCACGACGGAGCTTGAACTCCTTGAAGCTCATGTCCAGGGCGCTGTAGCGCACCAGCCGGCCGGTGAGCGTTTTGCCGATGCCCAGGATGAGCTTGATCGCCTCGGTGGCCTGGATGCAGCCGACGACGCCCGGCAGCACGCCCAGCACACCGCCCTCGGCACAGGAAGGCACCATGCCCGGCGGCGGGGGCTCGGGGTAGAGGCAGCGATAGCACGGGCCCTTGGGCTTGCCGTCGGATCCCTCGCGGGGGTCGAAGACGGTGGCCTGGCCCTCGAAGCGGAAGATTGAGCCATAGACGTTGGGCTTGCCCAGCAGGACGCAGGCGTCGTTGACGCAGTAGCGCGTGGGGAAGTTGTCCGTGCCGTCGACGACGATGTCGTAGTCGCGGATGATCTCCATGGCGTTGGCGGCCGAGAGGTGGCCGGCGTGCTCGGTGACGCTCAGGTGGGGGTTGAGGCCTTCGAGGCGCTTGCGGGCGGCGGTGAGCTTGCTCGTGCCCACGTCGTCGGTGGAAAAGAGCACCTGCCGTTGGAGGTTGGAGTCGTCGACGACGTCGAAGTCGACCAGCCCGAGGTGCCCCACGCCCGCGGCCGCGAGGTACAGGCTCACCGGCGCCCCCAGCCCGCCGGTGCCCACGCACAGGACGCGTGCGGCCTTGAGCTTCTTCTGGCCTTCGAGCGTGACCTCGGGCAGGATCAGATGCCGGCTGTAGCGGGCGATCTCCTCACGCGTTAACTCGGCAGGGGGGGCTTGCGTCATCGTCGAGCTCCTCGTGCATGGGCGAGTCCCGCATTTTACACGATGAGGGGCGTTGCGCCGTCATGGCCTCCCGCTGGTACCGGGCGTGCTGGGAGGGTGGCACGCCGCATCGCGAGCGGCGGCACGGTGCACGATGCTGTGTGGCAACCTTCTCAGGGGCGTTCTCTTGACGTTTGAATGGTTGGCTTTACCAGGATCGGCCACACTCAGGGTGCCACGGCTTGACCGCGAAGCGGCAAGCCGTGCGACTGTCGGCAAACGCACGGCTTGCCCTTCGGGACAAGCCGTGGCACCCCAGGGATTGAGAGTCAAGTCGACCATTCAAAGGTCAATCATTGTCTTACCGCTCGCCCCAGATGCGTACGATCTCCTGCTCGCTGGCCGGGAGGCGCACGCGTCCGTCGCCCATGCGTTGGCGTTGCAGCTCGCCGTCGTCGTCGTACCACGCCACGCGCTCGGCCGCGTCGGGCGCGGGGCGTTCGCGGACGATGCGCTGGCCGTCGTCGTCCGTCTGGACGCGCCAGGTGCGCAGCGTGAGCCGGCCGGCGTTGGAGTGGTAGCTGTAGAAGGCCAGCTCGCTGTCCTGGGCGGCGATCGGTTCGGCGAGCAGGCGGCTGCGCACGTGGGAGAGGTAATGCTCGGGCAGCTCCCACTGTTTGGGGTCGACGCGCGTCGGTCCTTCGCGCACGACCTCGATGGAGCGTCCGTCGCGCAGGCCCGTCTCGGCCCAGGATCG
>SKPT01000298.1 GCA_007119405.1 Phycisphaeraceae bacterium | reverse complement strand
CCGTGCCCTGATGCGGCCGAGTCTGCCAGCGGCGGCGGAAGCCTGGGGAAAGCGTCCGACCACTGATGCATGCTGGCGTCCCAGGCTCGGAACCCGTCCGTGGGTATCCGAGACGAGGCGCACTCGGCCGGGGGCGACGGCAGCGAATCCTTTCGTCCTTCGCTGGCGTTGGGGCCACCCGGTCATCACACCGGGTTGTCGGTCGCCGCTTTCAGCCGGGGGGCCAGCCCCGGCCGGTGCAGTCCGTTGCACCCGCGGCCCATCCTTGCCAACCAGACGCGACCCGTCCTGAGTCGCGTGCAATCAAGTCCAGCCACAAATGAACACGAATTAACACAAATCTTTTGAATTCATCTATTTGTGTTCATTCGTGGCTACTGTCTTCCCCGCATTGCCCGGCGGGGGTTCATCAGCACCTCGGGCTGCTCGGCGAGCAGGCGGGTGACGTAGTCGTTCCATGCCTGGCGGTCGTGGACCTCCAGGTGATCCTTGACCCCCAGCAGCACCACCTCGGCGCCCAGGCCCGTCTGCTTGAGCAGGGCCTCGGGCAGGCGGACCCGGCCCTGGCGGTCGAGCTCGACCCGGCGGGCCAGCGAGAAGAAGACCCGCTCGTAGTCCAGAAGCTCGCCCGGCTCGAGCTGGGAGTCATCAAGCTGCTCGGCGCGGCGGTTGAAGTCGCGCTCGGTATAGATCGAGAGCGTCCGGCCTTCGCCGAGGGTGACAAAGAGAGGAATCGCCTGGCCTTCGAGCGCGCCGACCTCGTTCTGGATCTGGCTGCGGATCTCGCTCGGGATGGCCAGTCGGTTCTTCTTGTCGATGGCATGTTCGTAGGTGCCCGTGAAGACCAAGGCTGAAAACCCCGTGGGTCGTTGAGATGGGATGCTAACCCACTTTACCCCACCATGCAACACATTCCCCCCCACTTCACCCCACCAGCCGGCCTGTGCGCGGCGGTAAGGCCCGATAGTGACGGGAGAAACGAGGATCGAAAAATTTTCAAGAAACCGCGGCGGTGTTCGCCGCCGCCCTCCGGCCGGCGCGGGGAAGGGGTAGCCCGCCGGTCGAAATGGGACGCGTTTGCACTAGGCTTCGTCCGAAAAGTGGGTCACACGGCTTGACCGCGAAGCGGCAAGCCGTGTGACGGCCGACGCAGACACGGCTTGCCGCTTCGCGGTCAAGCCGTGGCACCCCCACTCCTGCGGTTTTCGGACGGAGCCTAAATGGACAGGCGGCACGCGCACGGACGCCCTACGATCTTCTGCAACGCGACACACCTGAAACGGTCACGAAACATGGTCGCAGACACCCTCCCCCAGCCCCTCCCGGAGGGAGGGGGGTCGGAATCGGTCAGTTTGAGCTTGTTAGTCGCGCATGTGGGCCATCACTTCGTCGATGAACTGCTGCACGCTGAGTTGGCGGGGATTGCGGCCTACCGACACGGTGCCGCCGCCCTCCCGGACGCGCGTTTCGTGGAGCTGAAACCCGTTGACCATCGGCTGGAGCCAGGTTGCCCGCTGGTGCAGGCGGGCCAGCTCGTCGTGCAGGTCGATTGCGGGGTCATCGGGGTCGACCGGGATTGTCAACTGCGTCTGGTCCCGCGTGTCCTGGTCGTTCAACACGAGCCACTGGTCCAACTCGTTGGCGGCACTCGCGGCGATCAGCAGGTTGGCCGACTCGAGCGCGGCGTCCTGGGCCTGCACGAGATGCCATTTCACGTGTAGATCGGCGACGTGCAGGCTGGCCAGGCGGATGGGCAGTGTCACCGGCCGGTCTTCGCGGTTTCCCCAGTCGGGCATGAGGGTGGCCTCGCCAAAGTAACGGCGCGGGTCGGCGGGTGCGATGGCTTGCCGGGCGGGGTCCACGAGGCGCGTCGAGCTGACCATCAGCGCGTGCCGTTCGTCAATGCGATCGAGGCGGTGAACAGCGAACACGAGGCCGACGCGTTCGTGGCGGTGCACCACGTCGTCGAGGGGGAACAGCCCGCGGACGTACGTCATCGCGTCGACGACCTCCCCCGGGGGCGGGTCAAAGCGGGCCGGGTCGATCGGTTGGTTGAAGCGAGCGAGGCCACGCACCTCGATCCTGCTGCCGTGCGGCAAGGTGTAACGGTGGACAAACGCGCGGATCTGGCCCGCGTTGTCAATCCATACCTCCTGCCGATCGCCTTCGTAGTCCATGGTGAACTTGCGCGTGGGCGAGCCTTCAATGTCCCGGTCGCCCTCCGGCTCGCGCTCGGGGCCGAATTGCAGCAGATCGACAAGGCGGGCCAGGGCGATGTCGAGGTTGAAGGAGGCCGGCTCATCGACGGAGCGATAGCTTGTGAACCGGGCGACGGGCTGCTCGCCCTCGGTCCAGGCCCAGGCGTGCTGACGACCTTCGACCATCCATTCGATCTGATCGCCCAGGGTGCGGCGCTCAGCGTAGCCCTGGCCGCGCAGGTACCAGCGCTCGATGGTCTTCTGAAGCTCGTCGTCCTCGAACTGTTCGGCGTGCATGTGGACGGTTTGTGCCCCGTCTAGAGCTGCCACAACCTGAGCGTGCAGGGTGGAGGGCTGCGCGATGAACAGCCCCCAAGCGAGCACCGCGAGCATCACGCAGGCCGCCAGCGCCAGCGCTGAACCGAGTGCGACCGGGGCGCGGCGGGGGCTTGACGCGGTGTCGGCCGGCTCGGTCGCGAGCTTCTCCAAAATCGCCTGGCGCAGGCGCGGGTGATCCTGGTTAAACGGGTCATGGTAGCGCTTCAGGGTTTCGTCGTGGACGTCGTTCATGGACGAAGCTCCTTATGGTTGTGCAGGGCTTTGCGCGGGCGATCGCGGGCGCGTTCAAGCGTGCGGTAGAAGCCGGGCCGGGACAGGCCCATCAGACTGCGGGCGTGCTCTGCGGAACGCTCGTCGAGGTAGAAGAGGTGCAGGGCGAGGCGCTCGCGCTTGGGGAGGCCGGCGATGGCCTGGTGAATGGTGTCAAGCGCTTCGTCGCGCACCACCTGGCCGTCGACCTCACCCACGTCAACCGGCTCGTGAAGCGCGTCGCTGCGGAATCGCAGGCGGTCGCGTCGGCGCGTGCGTCGCCACTCCCGGCAGACGTGGCGGGCGATGGTGTCGAGCCAGCTCCCGAATCGGTCCGGCTGACGCAGCCGGTGGAGGTTGCGGTAGGCCCGGAGGAACGCTTCCTGGGCCAGGTCCTGGGCGGCATGAAGCTCGCCCGTCGTGTCGTGGCAGACGGCGCGGATCAGCCCGGCATAGCGGTCGTAGAGCTCCGCGAAGGCGGGCAGGTGACCACGCTGGGCGGCGGCGACGAGGCAGGCTTCATCTTGCGTTGACACGTTCATCGGCTCTCCGTCCACTCGCCGCCCGCAAGGACAGTGGCCGGCCGAGGCGATCTGTCTACCAGAATCTGCCCAATCACTGGCATCCACCGGACACCGTGGCGCTGGTCGGCCGGCCGCTGATTCAGCCGGGCCACCCCGGCGTGCTGCTGGTCATCGGCATCGGCGGGGCGGACATGCCGGTGGTCGTCGCCCTGCTCAACAGCTACTCCGGGCTGGCGGCGGCGACGCCCGGGTTCGTGCTGCACAGCCATGTGCTGATCATCACCGGCTCGCTGGTCGGCGCATCGGGGCTGCAACGCGCTGTCCGGCGGCCCGCTATCGCGCCACCTCCGCCTGCTCGGCAGCCGCCGGTGAACTCACCTCGTTGCTGGCGATGCGCTCCGCCAACGCGTTGCGCGGTGTAACACCGCGCAGATCTGCGTCCGAAGACTGCACCATTCGAAAGACGGGCGCCCGCAACGTGCGGGCTCAGTCGACCTTGCGAAAATGCCGACGGGTGGACTCGAACCACCAAGCTAGGGCTTATGAACGCGGTCCCGCTGGCGCCT
>SKPT01000570.1 GCA_007119405.1 Phycisphaeraceae bacterium | reverse complement strand
TGCGGCAGATGGCCTCGAGCGAGTCGTAGGCGTCGCGCCGGTGGAACTTGTCCCGCGAGGATTCGCGCTCGGCGAAAGCGGCGACGCGCTCCGGCTCACGGTCACACAGGCCGACGCGGTCGACCCGCGGGTGCTTCTTGAACAACTCGGCGAAGGCGCTGCCGAAGGCGCCCAGGCCCACGAGTCCGATGCTGATGCCCATGGCAGGATTGTGACCGGTCGCCGGGCGGGCGTCCAGCGGCGCGGCGGTGGTATGATCGGTGCAGCGCGTCGCGGACATGCCGGAACGGCGGCGCCGACTCGCACACGGCAGCCTTCGGCGTGCTGCCTGGCACCCGGCGCGTCCGGTGCAGGCGTCGCGTGGCACGCGTGGATGTGCGATTGAGGCACGGGCATGGGCGAGCGTGAGCGTGGTGTTGACGGTGTTCCGCCGGTGTCGGTGGCGGCGCTGGGTCGGTCGGTGTTCGACCCGATCTGGGCCGAGCGCGAGCACATCGATGCGCGGAGCGAGCTGGTGCACGTGCTGCGCGGGCAGGTGCGCATCGAGACGCCGCACTACAGCATCGTCGGCGGGGCGGGCGACACGCTCTACACACCGGCGCGGATGCCGCACCGCGACGTGTTCGAGCGCGGCACGGTCTTCGAGGTCTACCTGCTGCAATTCGACTGGGCCCAGGAGGCGTCGGTGCTCGAGCGGCTGACGCCGGCGGAGCTGAGCCGGGCGTCGGCGGGTTCGCGGACGGCGTTTGGCAACGCGTTCGATCAGCTCTACCGCGAGTTCGTGACGGAGCTGCCGTATCAGCGGATGCTGGTGAACCTGCGGGCCGGGCAGATTCTGTACGAGCTTTGCCGGGCCGCGGCGATGCGCAAGCACGCGGCCGACGAAGCCACGGGGCAGGACCGGCGCCGCCGGATCATGCTTGAGGCCTGCCGGCTGATCGACCAGTGGCTGGGCGAGCCGATCGGCCTGGAGGAACTGGCCGAGGCGGTGGGCGTCAGCCCCTACTACCTGTCGCGCGTGTTCAGCCAGGAGCGCGGCTTCACGCTGTCAAGCTACGTGACGCAGAGGCGGATGGAGCAGGCGCAGTGGCGGCTGGCGCAGACGGACGAGCCGATCAAGCAGATCGCCTACGCGGTGGGCTATCGCGACAGCCACTACTTCTCGCGCGTGTTCCGCCGACACTTCCACGTCTCGCCCAGCGCGTATCGCCGGCAGGTGGGGCGGTGAGGGCGCGCGGGTTGGGAAGTCGCCGTGGTCGCTGATGATCGGGCCGGGGCCCCTGTCGGGCGGGTCGAGCTCAGGGGGTAGGGCGCGTTGTCGCGAAGCGGCAAGCCGCGACAGCTACTGGGCCGGGGCGTCCGCGCGCTGGAGGGTGATGCGCTGGGCGCAGCGGGGGCAGCGCAGCTCGCCGGTGGTGCGGCCGGGGTCCCAGTGCAGCGGGCCGGCGGAGCTGAGCACGGCGGAGGCGGCCCAGACGCAGAAGCCCTCGGGCGTGGTGGGGCCGAAGGCGTACTCGCCGCCGGTGCCCTGGCCGAGCTGGCACCGGGAGCGGGCGCCGGCGAGCTCGGCGACCCAGCAGAGGGGCTGGTCCTCTTGGGGGGCGGCTGGGGCGCGGTTGTCGATGGCGGCGTCGGACGTCGGCGGACCGTGCATGTCCAGAACCAGGACGTCGCGGCAGGCGTCGATGGCCTTGTTGGCCAGCGCGTCGGCGCGGCTGTTTTCCTCGCGGGGGATGTGCTCGATGCTGGCCTCGGGCAGGCGGCCGAACAGGGCCCGGGCGCGGTCGTGCAGGGGCTTGAGGCCCGGGGCCTTGACGCGGTATTGGCCAATGATCTGGCGCACGAGCAGCTCGGAGTCGCTGTAGAAATGCACGCTGTTGGGGCTGAGCTCATGGGCGAGCTCCAGGGCCTTGAGCAGGCTTTGATACTCGGCGACGTTGTTGGTGTTGGCGCCGAGGAAGTAGCCGGCTTCGTGGATGACCTGGCCGCGGTCATCATCACGGATGACCACGCCGGCGCCGGCGGGACCGGGGTTACCCCGCGCGCCGCCGTCGATGTAGATCGTGCAGTTCATGGGTTGTTCCGGTGGGGTTGCCGGCCATGGTAGCCCCGGGCTGGGCGGGCTGCACCACAGCCGGGAGCGATCCCGCCCCGGTTTTGGCCGGGCTCGGGCGTTGGTCCGCGCTGTTGCCAGAGCTGCGGCACGCGGGGGCCGGGGCTGTCAAAACGGCACTTAAAGCCCGGCGGCCGACAGCATAAATGTCTTTAAATACGTCATTTGCGCGATGTGTGGCCGCGCGTGACATGGCACAGCGGTTGCATCTTGGTCTGGTGCCGCCGGACCCGGCGGCCGGGGAGCCGGCCCCCCGACAGCGGCCGGCGGCGTCAAGGCGAGATGGTCTTCGCTCGCAAAGGAGGTTGAGCCATGCTTCCCATGATGACACGACGCGACAACCCGTTCGAACTGCTTCAGCGCGAGATCGACAGGGCCTTTGACCGGGCCTGGAGCGGCCGCGAGGTGGCTCCGACGGCGGCGTACCCGGTGGACATCACCGAGGATGACAACAACATTATCGTCGAGGCGGAGCTGCCGGGGTTCAAGAAGGATGAGATCAACGTGACGATGGAGCAGGGCGTGCTCTCGATCAGCGCCCAGCGCGAGGCCCGCAAGCAGGAGGGCAACGGTGAGCGGCACCTGGCCGAGCGCCAGTTCACCCGCGTCGCCCGCAGCTTCCGCCTGCCGGTGGCGGTCGACGAGGGCAACGTCCAGTGCAGCCTCGACGAGGGCGTGCTGACTGTGACGCTGCCCAAGCGCGAGGAGGTCAAGCCCCGCAAGATCGAGGTCAAGTGACCGCGCAACCCCCATCAGGGGCGACGTGCTGACGACCCGAAAGCCGCGGCCACCCGCGGCTTTTTTTGTGACGCCCGCCCTGAGCGAGTCCGCGAGCGAAGGGCGGGATTGCCGGTGAAGAACACGACCGTGCGCGCGGTGCCGAAGCCGGAGATCCCGCCCTTCGCATGCGCTCAGGGCGGGCGTTAACGGTCCACCCCACCTTGTCACGCGTGGCTCATGCCCTACCCTATTCGTCATGGCGACACTCGAAGAACGGATCGCGCAGTGGGAGAAGATGGCCCGCGAGGTGCCGGACGACATGGCGTTTTTCAGCCTCGGCAGCGCGTATCGCGAGGCGGAGCGCTTCGAGGACGCCGCGGCGGCGTTCGCGCGGGCGATCGAGTTGAACCCGCAGATGTCGCGGGCCTACCAGCTTCGCGGGCAGGTGCTGATCAAGCTCGGCCGCGAGGGTGAGGCGGTGCCGCTGCTTCAGCAGGGCTACGAGATCGCGGCGCAGCGCGGCGATGTGATGCCGCAGCGGGCGATCAAGTCGCTGCTGGAGAAGCTGGGCGCCGCCGTGCCCGAGGTCGCCGAGGCCGAGCAGCCGGCCGCGCCCGAGGCGACCGACGAGAACACCATCATTGATCGCCGGACGGGCCAGCCGCAGCAGCGCCTGGACGATCCGCCCATGCGCGGGCCGGTCGGCCGGTTCATCTACGACCATTTCGGGCAGGAGACCTGGCGGACGTGGATCGCGCAGGGGACGAAGGTGATCAACGAGCTTCGCCTGGACTTCTCCAACCCGCAGCACCAGCAGGTGTACGACCAGTACATGCTCGAGTGGCTGGGGGTCAGCGAGGAGGAGATCGAGGCGTACGAGAAGGAGCGGGAGTAGGGGGTTCGGGGTTCGGGGATCGGGGATCCGCAGAGCGGATTCGGTTAACGCCCGTCCTGAGCGAGTCCGCGAGCGAAGGACGGGCGTTAACAGATCAGAGTGCCCCACCATTCCCAAATCCCGAACCCCGAATCCCGAATCCCGCACCCCCAATC
>SKPT01000020.1 GCA_007119405.1 Phycisphaeraceae bacterium | reverse complement strand
GGCATGGGACAGCGCGGCGTTCGAGGTGTGAGGCATAACCTGAGCCGTGTCGAACGACGCCCACCGGTTGCGGCGGGAATCCACGGCCAGCGTGGTGGGTTTCGCTTCGCTCTACCCACCCTACATCAGCGCCGCCACGCGAAACGTTGAGTGGCACCCGCTCAGCGCGTCTTCTTCGCGCTACCCACCCCGCAACCAGAGATCCCTGCATACGCTGGCATCGTTGCCCAGCCCGTTCTAAGCTTCCGCCATGGCCGAGAACAACCGCCAGCTCGCGGGCATCTTCGAGCAGATGGCCCAGCTCACCGAGGTGCTCGGCGGCAATCGCTTCCGCATCGGCGCCTTCGAGAAGGCGGCCCGGGTCATCGCCGAGCTGCCGCGCGACGTCAGCGACTACGAGCCCCGGGAGCTGACGAAGATCGACGGCATCGGCCAGGGCACAGCCGACCGCATCGTCGAGTTCCTGGAGACGGGCCAAGTCGCCGAGCATCAGGAGATGCTCGCACAGGTGCCCGCCGGGCTGCTCGAGGTGCTGGCGATCCCCGGCATCGGGCCCAAGAGCGTGGCGACGCTGTGGCAGCAGGGCGGGGTCACCGACATCGCCAGCCTCAAGGCCAAGCTCGAGACGGGTGAGCTGGAGAACCTGCCGCGCATGGGCGCCAAGACGCTGGCGAACATCAAGGCCAACCTCGCCTTCACCCAGGCCGCGGGCGCCCGCCGGCGCATCGGCGAGGCCCTGCCGCTGGCGCGCTGGTTCGTGGACAAGCTGCGCGCCCACAAGGCCGTCCGCGACGCCGCCTACGCCGGGTCGCTGCGCCGCGGGCGCGAGACGATCGGCGACATCGACCTGCTCGTCGCCGCCGACCCGAAGGACGCCCGGAAGATCAGCGATGCCTTCGTCAAGCTCAACGGCGTGGCGGAGGTGATCCTCAAGGGCGCCACCAAGACCAGCGTGCGCACCGAGTCGGGCATCCAGATCGATCTGCGCATCGTCGAGCCGGCCGCCTACGGCGCGGCGCTGCTCTACTTCACCGGGTCAAAGGAGCACAACATCCGCCTGCGCGAACGCGCCATCAACCAGGGCTGCAAGCTCAGCGAGTATGGCCTGTTCGAAGGCGAAGACGACGACGCCCGGCGCCTCGCCGGCGAAACCGAGCAGGAAGTCTACGAGGCGCTCGGCCTGGCGTGGATCCCGCCGGAGCTGCGCGAGGACCACGGCGAGATCGCCCTGGCGGAGAAGAACACCCTGCCCGGGCTCATCGAGCTCAAGCACATCCAGTCCGAGCTGCACGCCCACACCACCGCCAGCGATGGCCACTGGTCCATCCGCGAGCTGGCGATGGCGGCGGCGGAGCGCGGCTTCCACACGGTCGCGGTGACGGATCACTCGCGCTCGCAGGTGCAGGCCGGCGGCTTGACGAACAAGCGCCTCGAGGCGCACATCGCGGCGGTGCGCGAAGTGGCGAGCGAGCTCGACGGCACGATCCGCATCCTGGCCGGCAGCGAGGTGGACATCCTCACCGACGGCAAGCTCGACTACCCCGACAGCCTGCTGGCGGAGCTGGACCTCGTCGTCGCCTCGCCGCACGCGGCATTGTCGCAGGAGCCCGCCAAGGCGACGCGGCGGCTGCTCAAGGCGATCGAGAACCGGCACGTGCACATCCTCGGCCACGCCACGGGGCGCCTGGTGGGCCGCCGCGAGGGATTGCACCCGGACATCCGGCAGATCGCCGACGCGGCCGCGGCGCGCGGCGTGGCGCTGGAGATCAACGCCAACCATCACCGCCTGGACCTGCGCGACAGCCACGCCCGCATCGCCCTCGAGGCCGGGGCCAAGCTCGCCATCAACACCGACGCCCACGGCCACGCGGACCTGGACCAGCTCATCTACGGCGTGCTGACGGCCCGCCGCGCCGGGGCCACGCGGCAGGACGTGGTCAACACCTTCAACAAGGCGGCGCTGACGAAGTGGCTGAAACGGTCATGACGTGGCACGGAACCGCGAAGCAGCGAAGGGGGCGAAGCACGCGAAGGGTCCGTTGGCGTTGTGACGATGCCACAGGCTTCCCGTCAAAACGTGGGTTCAGACGAGTGCCACACAGCATTCCGGCCCGGTGCTGTGTGGCACCCTTCTCACACACGCTCTGAGTCCGCTTGCGCCTTCGCGCCCTTCGCTGGCTTCGCCCCTTCGCGGTTGTTCGGATGTATCATCGGCCCATGCGCATCTCAACCTCCTCCTTCTCGTTGCACGGCTCGCTCGGCCGACCCATGTATGAGGGCGACCCGCGTCGGGGCCAGCTCATCAACAGCCAGGCGGCGCGCGACGGGCTGGACCTGCTCGAGCTGCCGACCCACCTGGCGACCCACGCGATCCACACGCTCGAGCTTTGCCACTTCCACCTGCCCAGCGTGGACGAGGCCTACCTCGCCGCGCTGCGGGCGGCGCTGAATGACGCGGGCGTGGAGCTTTTCAGCGTGCTGATCGACGCCGGCGACGTCGGCCAGGCGGACGACGCCGCCCGGCAGGCCGACGTGGCGTGGATGGCCGCGTGGATCGAGATCGCCGCCCGGCTGGGTGCCGGCCACGCCCGCATCTCGCCCGGGCACAGCCCGCCGGAGCCGGCGGTGATCGATCGCGTCGCCGGCGAGCTGGCGGGCCTGGCGTGCGCGGGGCGCGAGCATGGCGTGCGGGTGATCACGGAGAACTGGCACGCCTTCGGCCGCGAGGCCGACGCCCTGCTGGCCGTGCTCGACGCTTGCGATGAGCCGGTGGGCCTGTGCGTGGACTTCGGCAACGCCGAGGGCGAGGGCAAGTACGAGCTGCTGGCGAAGCTGCTGCCGCGGGCGACGTCGATCCATGCCAAGGGGCGGTATGACGACGCGGGCCGGCTCGATGCGGCGGAGCTGACGCGCTGCCTCGACATGGCCGGCGACGCGGGCTTCGCCGGCCCGGTGTCGCTGATCTACGGCCAGACGCACGACGAGTGGACCGGCCTGGCGGAGCTGCGGCAGGTCGTCGGGCGGTACGCGCCCAGCCGCACGTAGGGGGTTCTGGCACGCCACGTGCATGTCTCGCCGGCCAGTGGCACCGGCCGCCGGCGACGCCTAAGCTTGGCGCGATGGGCCGGTGGCGGGCCGGTGGCGGGGCGGGGGTGAAGGAGCAAGCTCATGCGACTGCTGACGTTGTTGGGGATCCTGATTTTCGGCGCGACGCTGGCGGCGATGCACAGCGTCGCGGCCTTCGCGGTGGTGCTGTCGCTGGCGGCCAACGCCGGGCCGCAGGGCGAGGCGGCCGTGACGGCCGACCCGGACGCGGACGAGCCGCTGGACGTCGCCCAGGCCGCGCCCGCCGACGCCGACGTGGGGCTGGCCCAGTTGGTGGTGCGGCCGATCGAGCTGACCATCGCCCGGCCGCACCGCGAGGACCTGGTGGTGTTCGAGACACCCTGGTGGGTCGTGCTCTACTGGGTCGGCGGCCTGGGAGCGATCGCGCTGGCGACGCTGCTGTGCGCCCTCGGCGTGTGGGGGCTTGGCGGCCGGGCCAAGGCTGCCATGCCCAGGGCCCAGCCGCCGCCGGCGCCGGCATCGACGCCATCGGCAACCGGGTCACCGCGGCTGGGGCAGCATTGAGCTGCGCGGACACGCGCGGTTCGCGGCGGGCTTCGCTCTACCCACCCTACAAACAGGGTTCACGGCGTTGGGTGCCACGGCTTGTCCCGAAGGGCAAGCCGTGCACTTGCCGACGATCGCACGGCTTGCCGCTTCGCGGTCAAGCCGTGGCACCCTGAGTACGTCCCACCTGTGTAAAGTCAACCATTCAATGGTCACTAATGCGGCTCATCCAGCCGGTACTGCTTGATCTTCTTGTAGAGCGTGGTGCGGTTGATGTTGAGCTGCCGGGCGGTTTCCT
>SKPT01000135.1 GCA_007119405.1 Phycisphaeraceae bacterium | reverse complement strand
GTCCGACCATGGCGAGATGCTCGGCGAGCATGGCGTGTGGGAGAAGCAGAAGTTCTTCGAAGCCTCGGCCCGCGTGCCGCTGATCATCCGCCCGCCGCGCGCGTGGCGCGAGCAACATGGCTGTGAAGGCCGCACCGTCCATGAGAACGTGAACCTGTGCGACCTGTTCGCGACGCTGTGCGCCTTCGGCGAGGCGTCGCTGCCCGAGGCGGCGGACACCGTCAACGGCGCCGGCCTGGACAGCCGCTCGCTCGTGCCGCTGATGCGCGGCGAGACGGACCAGTGGCACGAGCGCTACGCCAACGAGACGGTGAGCCAGTTCGGGGCGACGAATCTGATGATCAAGCGCGATGCGCTGAAGTATCAGCGTTACGACCGCGCCGATTGCCGCGAGCAGCCGGAGGTGCTGTTCGACCTGGAGGCGGACCCGCGCGAGCGGCGGAACGTGATCGACGAGCCGCGCTACGCCGAGGCGGTGGCGACGTTTCGCCGGCGGTGCGCGGAGCTGGGCTTCGGACCCGAGGCGGACCCGGCGTACCGCAACGCGGGATATGACAAGGCGGCGGCGGAGGTGTGAGGCGGCGGGGAATCACCACAGAGGCACAGAGAGCACCGAGAAGAGCCGAAGGCCACGAATGAACACGAATGAACACGGATGACACAGCCGCGTGCGGCTTCGCGAGACCGACCGATCACCAGGTTCACTACTGCCTTATTCGTGTCTAGTTGGGTTCATTCGTGGCTCGCCGCTTTCGTGGCGGACCGGGCGCATTGGCCTCGCCGCCGCGGAGCGGGATAATGTCTTTCATGAACGCAACCGCCCTGACGACGTTGACATTGACGCTCGCCCAGCAGACCGCCAACGGCAACGGCGACGGGCAGACGGCGACGATCCTCCTGGCGATCGCGCTGCTCGGGGCGGCGGTGCTGCTGTTCTTCCTGGAGGTGTTCGTGCCCTCGGGAGGGATCATCGGCACGGCGTCGGCGGTGCTGCTGGTGGCGGGGATCGTGGTGCTGTTCGGGGTGGACACGACGCTGGGGCTGATCGCGACGACGGTGGCGATGATCGCCCTGCCGTTCGCGGTGGCCTTTGCGCTCAAGATCTGGCCGGACACCCCGCTGGGCCGGGCGCTGACGCTGCGCACGCCGGGGCACGAGTCGGACGAGGCGGGCGAGCGCGAGGGTGAGGGTGAGGAGGGTGACGAGCCGTTGCCCGGGCGTCCGAGCGCCCGGCCGGTAAGCGACCTGCCCGTGGGAGCCGAGGGTCAGGCGCTGACGGACCTGCGGCCGGTGGGCACCGTGCGCTTCGACGGCCAGCGCGAGGAGTGCCTGGCGCTGGGCGGGACGATCGAGGCGGGCACGACGGTGCGCGTCGTCGCGGTCGACGGCATGCACGTGAAGGTGCGCCCGGTGCAGGGGTGAGGGGGGTTGAATTCAGAATTCAGAATTCAGAATTCAGAATGCGGAATGCAGAGCAGCATGGGGGGGGACCGACGCCGGGGTGCTGTTCATCCGCCAGTTCGACCAATGCTGGCGGTACACCGGGCGCCTGGCCCGCTGCCTGATCGACCGCCGTCACGAGCAGATCGGTCGTGAATCATCCGGGTAAGCCGTCGCCAATCCAGTGTGTTACCGGGCCCGTCATTCAAGCGCCGCCCGCCCCGGACCGATCAAGACACGAGTCGGGCGGCTTCCGCGGTCGCCCGCTCGGAACCTGAGGGGGCCTTGCCATGAAACCCGCCGGTGAAACCTGGCGCTTCGAGCTTGCCCACCCCGAGGCCGAACGCGTCTACCTCGTCCACGACTTCGACGGCATCGCCAGCCTCTGGCGGCAGATGCAGCGTGACGACCGCGGCCGATGGGTCCTCACCGCCTCGCTCGCCCCGGGCCGGCACCGGCTGCACTACTGCACGCTCGAAGGCGGCAGCCTGCTGTTCGGCGGCGTGGCGGGCCTGCGCAGCCGCCGCATCGCCGGCGACGACCCCCGCGTCCAGCTCCACGCCCCCGCCAACACCCCTGCCAACACCCCCGCCAACGGGGCCGGCTGAACCCGCACCTGACCGCCGCCGGCCAGGGCCCCACCCGGCAAGGGGGAACCGACGCCCGACTCGCTTCAGAAAACACTTGTCCCGCCGCCGGCGGTCGCTTACGCTCTACGTAGGCCAGACACCCGGTAGCGGAACCGTTCAATGAATGGTGGATCGGCCGCGGACGCCACGTCCGAGACAGCTTCCCGCGGGCCTGCCGAGCTCCACCCGGCAGGCCCGACCGGCACCGAGGCGGGGCAATCGCTCGTCGCCTCACCCGCCGCCGACGCCGGCAGCTCCGCCGGCCGGCTTGGCGTCACCCTCGAACCCGTCCTCCAGCGCGCCTGCCAGGGCCGGCTCTCTCCGGTGACCTGGTTCCGCACCGACTGGCAGCGCGGCGGCGCGGTCACCGGCTACGCCACCTACCGCGACGAGGACGAGACCGACCAGCCCGTCGTCGTCAAGCTCCCCGTCCCCCCGCGCGAGCGGCAGTGGCTGCTCGCCCTTCAGCACGCCGAGGACGTCGTGCCCCGGCTGTACGCCCACGGCGAGGCGCTCAACGGCTACGACCTGGCGTGGCTGGTGATGGAGCGGCTGCCGCACGGCCCGCTCGGCTCGGCGTGGGGACCGGCCGGCTTCGACCTGCTCGTCGAGGCCGCCGGCCGCTTCTACGCCGCCAGCCGGCACGTCGAGCCGCACGGCGAGCCCTACCAGACCGACTGGCCGGCCGTCGCCGAGCGCGCCCGCAAGGCCGTGCAGGCCGGCTCCGTCCCCAACCAGCAGCGGTGGAACAAGGCCCTGAAAAAGGCCCAGCGCAAGGCCAAGGCCTGGGCCCGCACCTGGCACGACCGCCCCTGCGACGACTGGTGCCATGGCGACCTGCACCTGGCCAACGCCATGACGCGCCAACCCGCCCCCGAGGGCCCGGCCGTGCTCTTCGACTTCGCCCACACCCGCGTTGGCCACTGGCTTGAGGACGCGATCTACCTCGAGCACCTCTTCTGGGGCCGCGCCGACCGGCTCGATGGCCGGCGACTCGCCCGCCAGATCGCCCGCGAGCGCAAGAGCCTCGGCCTGCCGGTCGACGACAACTGGGCCGACCTCGCCCAGATCAAACGCGCCCTGCTGGCCATGACCGCCCCCGCCCGGCTGGCCCACGACGGCGACCCCGTCCACCTCGCCGCCGCCCTGGCCGTGCTCGAAGCCTCCGTCTGATCCGCTTCGCTCCTGATCCTGCCCCTGATCCTTTACCCCCGCGCCCGCGCCGCGGTCAGCGCCGCCTCGGCCTGGTCAATCACCTCGGCGAGTTGCTCGGGCAGCGGCTCGTCGCCCCAGCGCTGGCGCAGCGCCCGGCCGTGGCGCTCGATGAGCACGGCCGCGCGATCCAGGCCCAGGGCGCGCTCGTCGGCGTCGAGGGCTTCGAGGTTGGAAAGGGCGAACCAGACGGCCTGGAGCATGATGATGTCGGGCACGGCGGCGCGCAGGCGTTGGCCCGGCTCATCTTCGGGCAGGGCCAGGGCGCTGCGGGCGAACTCGATCCAGCGCGCCAGCAGCGCCGCCCAGGTCAGGCGCTCCGGGTGCAGCGGCTGGAAGGTGTCGTCGTGCATGATCGGCATTCGCGTCGGGGGCCGGGGCGGGACAATCTAGCACGGGCTCGCGCCGGCCGGGTCGGCGGCGCGGCAGGTCGCGCGCCACGAGGAAAATTCGCCCACAAGCCGTCCACCGACCCAGTGCTTTTATAAGATAATTAAATAAACTAACTTAATCGCGTTCATTAAATTTTTCTACCAGCCAATAGCTGGGCTTGCATTGCGAAGTTCATTTGCTATCATGCCCGTGAATCACCTACCCCTGCCCCCGGAAGGCTCGGCTTGGGCTTCGGCCCTCG
>SKPT01000084.1 GCA_007119405.1 Phycisphaeraceae bacterium | reverse complement strand
TGTAGAGGTACCCGTCATGCTCGGTGGCCTTGAAGTGGCCCTCAAGCTCGCCGGGCATGGTCATCTCGATGCGGCGGTCGGTTTCGGCGGCGAGGATGGGGCGGGTCAGGCGGGTGAGCTGGGCGTTGAGGCGGCCCAGCTCGGCCTTCATCTCGTCGGTGGCGGCGAACTCGGAGAAGCTGGGCTGCCACGCGTGGGTGAAGTAGGCGATGGCGGTGGCGCCGCGGATGATCGAGCCCCAGACCTGGAAGCGGGTGTGGATGGGCAGGACGTCGGGCTGGCGTTCGTAGGTCATCCAGCGGCTGCCCTTGCTCGTCTCGATGAACGTGTACACCGGCTTGGCGTGGCCGCCCATCGCCACCAACTGCTCCGTCGCCTGGGCCGGCACGTTGAGCCAGGCGGGCCGGCCGTGGCCGTAGATCGGGTAGATGTCGAAGCCGAGGATGTCGGCGTGCTGGACGTACTCGCCGTAGAGGTGCTCGCGCTCCGCGGGGTTGTAATGGCTGACGAGCTCGAAGAAGTGGCCGGTGAAGGTCACGGCCACGGGGCGGGACGGGTCGATCTGCTTGACGCGCTCGTAGCGCTGGAGCGTCTCGGCCGGCGGCTGCTTGGGCACGAAGCCGCTGGGCTCGGTGCCGCGCTGGGCTTCGATGAGGTCGGGGGTGGCGAGTTGGTCGTCGTCGGGGCGCTGGGGCATGTCCGGCTCGTCGCGGTGCATCCACATCAGCACGCGCGGGTTGCCCGGGATCTGCTCAGCGTTGGCGATGTCCATCGCGAGATACCCCCCGGCGTCCTGGGCGGCCCGGGCGAGCTCGGCCGCCGAGCCGCCGTGTGAGCCGGCGAAGGTGTTGAAGTGCAGCGAGCGGAACTCGGGCAGGTTGCGCTGATTCTGCGCCCAGGACATGATGGGCAGGAACGGCTCGCCGTTGACCAGCACTTCGCGGTTGGGGCCGACCTCGACGGATTCGATCGGCGGCAGCGGCTCGGGGGCGTCGGCCAGGGTCATGGTGCAGGCTCCGGCGAGGGTCAGGGCCAAGGCGGTGGTGCGGTGTAGCATGGCAGCGGCTCCGGGTAGGGCTATGCGTTACGGTCGTTGACGCGGGGGCGACTGTCAATCGCGCGCGGCGGCGCGGCTCGCGAAAAGCTCGGTTGCTATCACATTCTGAGAACGTGTGTGAGAAGGCCTCTGGTGGGTGCCACACAGCACGCCGAAGGCTGCTGCGTGCCGATCAACGGTAGATGGCCGCAGCACACAGCACCCTTCGGGATGCTGTGTGGCACCTTTCTCACACACGTTCTGAGACTGCGGTGGCGGGATTGGTCTCGTATTGTGGGACAAGATATCCTGATTATTGACACAGGGTGAGACCATGGCTAGCTTGGGGAACGACGCGTGACGTTTCCTGGTGAGCCTGTTACGCCATGGCCAAATCGGTGCACAAGGCCCTGTCGGCGCTGGTCACGCTGGCCGACGCCCCGGACCGCGCTCTGTCGCTGGACGCGGTCGCCGAGGCGACGGGCATCGCCCGGCCGACGTGCGCCCGGCTGCTGGACGACCTGACGGCGTTCGGGTTCGTCGAGCAGGTGCCCAGGCGGCGGGGGTATCGGCTGGGGCCGATGGCGCATCAACTGACCCGGCGCTGCATCTATCGCCAGGACCTGCTCGAGGTCGCCGAGCCGGTCGTCGCCGAGTGTGCGCGGACGATCCAGGAGTCGGTGACGCTCTCGACGCTGCACCGCGGCCGGCGGTACGTGCTGCTGCATGTCAACGGCAGCCGCACGTTCGAGATTCGCATGCAGCGGCCATATTTCGAGGACATGTACGACACGCCGACCGGGCGGGTGCTGCTGGCGTACGCGTCGGAGGCGGAGGTGGACGCGTACGTCGCGCAGCACGGCCTGCCGCGCGGCAGTTGGAAGGGGATCCGCTCGCGGCGGGCGCTGGACCAGGCGCTGGCCGACCTGCGCCGGCGCGGCCACGACCGGGACACCTACCAGGGAACGCTGACCATCGTCGCCTACCCGGTCTGGGAGGGCGACGGGGTGGTCGCGGCGCTGCGGGCGGCGATGCCCCTGGGGCACTTCGTCAAGCCACGCAGTGACACGATCCAGGCGGCGGTCGCGGACGCGGCGCTGAAGATCTCGCGGCGGTTGACGGCGCGCAGCGTCGAGTCGTCGCGTCGGCGTCGCCGGCGCACGCGGGGGCGCGCCACGCCCCGATGAGCGGCCCGGCCGCGCGGGCGTGTCGGGGTTGAACCTTGAAAGCAGATGAGCATGATCAAGCTCGACGAGGCGGATGCGAAGTGGGTGGACCAGACCCTGGGCCGGCTGGACTTGCGGGGCAAGCTCGGCCAACTGCTGATCCCGCGCATCACCGGCGCCGAGGTCAGCGAGAGGGGCGCGGGCGAGTACGTGCGGCGCTATCGCCTGGGCGGGGGGCATGCCTTCGGCGGTGACCTTACGGCGACGCGGGCGCTGATCCGCCAGGCGCAGGACGCGGCCGAGGTGCCCCTGCTGATCAGCGGCGATCTGGAGCGTGGCGTGGGGCAGCGCATCGAGCAGGGCACGGCCTTCGCCGGGCAGATGGCGCTGGGCGCCGCCGACGACGAGGAGCTGGCGTACCGCTTCGGCGCGGCGATCGGCCGCGAGGGCCGGGCCGTGGGCTACAACTGGGTCTTCGGCCCGGTGGTGGACCTGAGCATCGACCCGAACAACCTCTCGCACATCCGCTGCCTCGGCGGCGACCCGCACAAGGTCGCCCGCCTGGCGTCGCGCATCGTCGCGGGCATCCAGGACCACGGCATGGCCGCGTGCGCCAAGCACCTGCCCGGCGCCGGCGTCGACGACCTGGACAGCCACCTGACCACGGCGATCAATCCGCAGAGCGCCGACGAGTGGCGCCGCCTCAGCGCGGTGCCCTTCCAGGCGGCCATCGACGCGGGCGTGGCGAGCATCATGACCGCGGGCAAGGCGTGTCCAGGCATCGATCCGGAGTGCGGCGACCCGCTGTTTCCGCGCCCCATCATGACCAGCCGGACGGTGTTGCAGGACATTCTGCGCGGCGAGATGGGCTTTGACGGGCTGATCGTCACCGACGCGCTGACCATGGGCGGGCTGACGATGCACTACCGCCGGCTGGAGATGCACCTGGCGTGCCTGAAGGCGGGCAACGACATGCTGCTGTTCGTGCATCGCCTGGACTCGCTGCTGGACTACCTCGAGCAGTGCGTGCGCGACGGCGAGCTGACGGAGCAGCGCATCGATGAATCGGTCAGGCGCGTCCTGTCGCTCAAGGCCTGGCTGGGGCTGCACAAGAAGCGTATGAGCGACGACGACGAGGCCGCGGCGATGCTCGGCCGCGAGGAGCATCGGGCCGACGCGCGTCGGCAGGCGTCGCGGGCGATCACGCTCGTGCGCGACCGCCGCGAGCATGTGCCGCTTGAGCTTGGTGCGGGGGCGCGGGTGCTCAGCGTGCTGATCACCAACCAGCAGCCGTTCGAGCTGGCGACGTTTCATGACGTGCTGAAGCAGGCGGGCATCGAGGTGACGGCTGAGAAGAACCCGCCGCACGAGACGCTTTACGAGGATGTGGAGGCGGGGCGGTACGACGCGGTGGTGGTGAGCCTGTACTACCCGCCGCAGTGGGGCTGGTCGACGCCGCGCTGCCACGGGCCCGAGTCGCGGTGCCTGATGGACGGCTTCCCGTTCGCCCGGGCGGACGTGCCGTCGGTGTTCATCAGTTGGGCCAACCCGTATCACCTGTATGAGTTCGCGTTCATGGACCCGTACATCAACGCCTATGGCGGCGATCCGGGCACGCAGCACGCCTGCGCCGAGGCGCTGCTGGGCCGCAGCGCGATCGTGGGCAGGAGCCCGGTGGCGCATGCGCCCTTCTTCAGGATCGGCGACGGGCTG
>SKPT01000226.1 GCA_007119405.1 Phycisphaeraceae bacterium | reverse complement strand
CGTAGATGGGCTCGTCCGCGTCGGCGACCGCCTGCCAATGGTCCCAGACGTCTGAGCCACGGATCTCCACGCCCGGCTCGGCGAGGAACGTGATCCACGCATCCGGCCGGCCGACGCCGGCAAAGTGAAAACCGCGCTGATACACCCCCTCCGTCACGAGTACGGTTTCGCCAGCCTCGACCACGTCCGCGGCACGCTGCATCGTCGCGAACGCCGCCTCCCGCGTGCGCCCGTCGTTCGCATCGTCCCCGTCCACCGCCACGAAGTACGTGACCTGGCTCTCGTCGATCTGCCGGTCCGGCCTGGGCCCATAATGGATGGCGTCCGCCATGGCGGCCGGTGGGACCAGCACACAAAGCAACATCAGGTAGCGCAGACTCGCCGAAACACGGGATCGCGTCATGACAAGACTCCTCGGGGTGTGATGGGGCGAGATGTTCCTCCACCAGGCCAAGGCGCTCCCTCATCGGGGGCGTTCCGGGGCCTGGCTTGCGAGCGAACCCAATCGATAACGATATCATAACGGCGACGGTGCCGCCGGCAAGATGATCGTGGTGCGGGACCGACCAGGGCCGCCTGCGCGATCAACTCGCCGCGGCCATTGGGCCGGCGCATGCCCGCGCCGGACACCAGCGGTTTGCCCCTCCCAAGCCCGTTCGCGCAATAACGAAAAAGCACCCCTCCCACGAGGAGGGGTGCCAGGAGGGAATACCGTTGCTGACGGCCCGGGCATCTTGCGGTGGACGCTGGCGGGCGAGCAACGGGGAAAGCTGTTCGCCGCGCGGCCGCGACGCGAACAACTCAGGATGGGAACGATATCATTTTGACTGGGCCGCCCCCGGCTTGTCAAGCGCCTTTCGTGCAACCCGCCGCCGACTTCTTAGCCGTTTTCGAGCACCTCGACGCCCGGCGGCCGTTCCCGCCATGCCGCGTCGGACTCGTTGATCAACACGTCAACGGACCCCGGGCCGGCCTCAAGGCGCAAGAGCTCGCAATCCAGGCCCGCCTGCTCAAGCCGGGTCACCGCCGCAAGCTGCGTCGGCCGGGGCTGGGCGTCGGCCTCCATCACCGAGGTCAGAACCACGTCCCGGCCATGCAGTTCCAGGTCGACGGTCACCATCGGCGCCGTTTCGAGGCCGTCACCGGTCTCCGGGGATCCGTTGTACCGGTAGTCCCCCTCGCCGCGTGCCAGGCCGAGTTCCTCCGGTACCGCCGCGCCGATGGCGAGCATGTGGACCTCAAGCCAGGCCCGTTCGCTGGTCAGGGCCCATCGTCCCGGCGCGGTCAGGCCGTAGCGCTCCGCGAGCCGGGTCTCCGGCTTGGGTTTCTCGTTGTGGTTGCGCGGCTTGGGGTGGTAGGTCTGGGCGCGGGCCCCGAGCAGGCCGGTGAGCCGGTCCACGCGGGCGAAGCTCTGGAAGAGCCACTGGTAGTCGTGCGGCTGATCGTCCAGGGTGCGAAGCGTATCGCGGACGACGATGAATCGCCGGTCGATAAAGGCGATGAGCCGGCGCATCCGCGCCACACCGGGGAAGCACTCCTGGTTGCGTGTGCACCAGTAGCCGTACTCGATCCGCGGGTCGTGGAAGAAGGCGCGGTCGGGCGGCTGGCCGAAGCCGCCGATGGCCGAGACGTACTGGACGCGGGCGTGTTTGTCGAAGGAGCTCTGGAGGAGCTTGCCGCTGCATTGGAGCTGGCACTGGCCGTCGACGACGACGAGATTCTTGTGGTGGGTGTATTCGGAGCGTTGGGAATCGGAGATCAGCGGTTCGTCGTTGCAGGTCAGCTCGATGTTGAGGCGATCGAGCCCGCCGCCGTGCGAGCTGCCCTGGAAGCCGTACTTGAAGAAAAGCGAGCGGGCGTCGGGTTCCCATGAGGAGCGCAGCATCGCCAGGCCGGCCGACGGGAAGTGTGAATCGAGAAATCGCGGCGGGTGAACGTCGGTGGGCTGCTCGTAGGAGTAGAACTCGGCGCCCTGTGGCCAGTGCTTGAACATCGGGACCCAGGTCCGCTCGTGGACGCGGCTGATGGCCCAGCCGAGTGCGGGATCGCGGGTGGTGCGGTAGCCGGCGAACGTGCTGTCCCAGTGGTTGATGCGGTCTTTTTTCCAGGGCAGGCGCAGGCTCGAACCGGGGATGAGCAGGCCGACCCACGCCCGGAAGGCGTCCTCAAGGCCGACGCCATCGAAGCGCTGGCGGTAGAGGTCGATCCCTTCGACGCCGTGCAGGGCGGTGGCGTATTTGTGGATGGCGGCGATCGTGCCCTGGGCGTAGGAGTCGATCTCGTACTGGATGCCATCGTCCATGATGCCCTGGATCACCCACTGCATGCCCTGCTTGTGGCGCTGGCGGCAGAGCTCGGCGCGCAGCTCGTCGGGGTCGAAGAGCGTGGAGACGTAGGAGCCGCCCATGAGCCAGGCGGAGCGGTTGTTGTCCTGCTTGGACATTTCCTCGTGCAGGCAGGCGAGTTGATGGAACAGGGCCATCATTTCTTCGAAGGTTTCGGCATCGTGGGGGTCCATGAAATCCTGGCCATGGATCACGTCGTAGAGGTGGGCGCAACTGTGCCACATCTGGGGGTCGACGATGTGGTTGCCGGTGAGCCCGCCCCATTGCTGGCCGACGTTGTCGCCGGCCTGCTTGCTGCACATTTTGGTGCGCCAGGTGGGTCCATGCTTGCGGTAGAAGTCGGCCACGCCGGTGAGGTAGCGGCCGATGTGCTGCCCGAAGTGGGGCTCACCGTCGACGACGTAGCAGAGGGCCGCCTGGAGGGCCTGCGTGTTGCCGCCCTTGTGGAAGTCGTGGGCGCGCTGGGTTTGGCCGGCGTGGGCGGCTGCGGTGAGCTCGCGGCGCCACTGGTCGAACTTCGGCTTCCAGAAGGGCAGTTCGGCGTTGGCTTTGAGCCTGGGCAGATCCTCGGCGGTGAACCAGAGGCAGGGGTGGGCGATTTCATGCCACTTGGCCATAAGTCTGTCCTCGTCAGGATGATGCGGTAGGGGCGGGGGTGTGGGCCCCCCCCCGCCCGTCGTTCTGGGGGGGTAGCGTCTCGATGCGGTAACGATACCATGATGGGCGATGGTTGGTCTCATCTTCAAGGGAAGGGCGTGCCATGAACGCTTCACTGCCAGGGATGTTGATGGTCGGGACCTGCGTGGCGTTTGCCGCGCTGACGCTTGCCGTTGGGCCGGTCGGCACCGCGGGGGCGGGGGCGTCGGCGTCGGCCCTTGTTGATGATGGGCCGCGCGCGTCAATGCTGCTGAGCGGCCAATGGGAAAGCCGGGAGCACGATGGTTTGCGCTTCGAGTGGCCGGCGCCCCAGGATGGCTGGGAGGAGGAGGCGGTGCCTCACGCGCGGGGTCGGCATCTCAGTGGTTCGGGCGGAGCCTACGCGCCGAACGTCACCGAGTTGCTCGAGGACGGGCAGGTTGCGGAGGTCGAAGGCCGGGCGAGCTGGTTCCGTCGGACGTTCGAGCTGCCGGGGGGGGCGTTGGAGGGGCGTCGGGCGATTCTGCGCTTCGAGGGGGTGGCCTATCGAAGCTGGGTATGGGTCAATGGGGCGTTCGTGGGCGAGTCGCTTCAGGGCCTGACGCCGCTGGAGTATGACATCACGGAGCAGCTACGCGCCGGGGAGGAAAACGAGCTGGTGGTGGGTGTGGGCGGCCGACACACCGTCGTTGACGCGGAGAAGCGGACGTTGCTCACGCCCACGAGTGGCGTTCAGGCGGGCATCTGGGGCGACGTGAGCCTGCGCCTGGTTCCGGAGGTGTTCATCGAGGATGTGTTCCTGCGCACGCTGGTGAGGGAGGAGCGTTGGTTGGCGGAGCTGACGTTGAGCAACCGGTCCGGCGAGGCGGTGACGGTCGAGCCGGAGGCGTTGATTCGCGAGGGCGGTCAGCCGCGTGTGCGTGTCGGGGGCGAGGCGG
>SKPT01000261.1 GCA_007119405.1 Phycisphaeraceae bacterium | reverse complement strand
TTCCAGGAGGACGAGAACCACTTCTTCGTCGATCACGCCGACGTCGAGCGCGAGCTGGAGGTCGAGCAATGCCGCGGCCTCGCCGAGTCGGTGGGCCAGCGGAGCATCGGGGTGACGCACCCGGCGCGGTACGCGACGCTGGTGGGCAACATCGTGGAGATCACGGCCGGCCCCGGCGCCGGGCAGCGGCGCGAGATCGTCGAGACGGACATCGGCCGCACGGGCGGCTCGGGGGTGCTCACCGTCAACGAGCCATGGGACGAGATGCCGGTCGCCGGCGAGTCGCGCTACCAGGTGCGCGGCTACGAGGAGCATCACCTGGGCATGGCCGAGTGGGGCATCCGCCACGCCCAGAGCCCGCAGCGCGACAACCCCTCCTGGCGCGCCGAATACCGCGAGCTCGTCGGCCGCTCGAGCGTCGGCTTCACGCTCGCGGCGAGGCTGATCGGCCTGCGCGACGCGTGGGACCACGAACCGCTTTTCGCCTACATCGACCGCTACATGCAGACCGGCGGCCCGGTGCACTCGCCCTTCGCCGCGAACATGTGGCAAGCCTACCGCGAGCGGGCGGGCGAGTGAGGTCCACGCCGCCGAGTTGCGGGCTTTGATGGAAGGTGGATAGAGCGAAGCGATGGCTGCGGCACCCACCCTACGCCGATTCCGCCCCGGGGCAGGTTCACGGCGTTCGGTGCCACGGCTTGACCCGAAGGGCAAGCCGTGCGCCTTGAGCGTGACACCTGACCATCCCCCCTACCGCCGTCGCCGCACGGCCATCAGCCACCCCATCGCCAGCAGCCCCAGCGTCGCCGGCTCGGGCACCGACGCGGCGCCGACGAGCAACTCCACGAACGCCGCGACGTCGCCCGTGTCGAACGCATTGTCGCGATTGATGTCGCCGACGAAATCGGGCGTGATGCCGTACTGCGCCTCGTACGCCGCCGGGTCGCTCAGCGCCATGACGAACGCCGCCACGTCGCCCGCGTCGACGCTGCCGTCGAGGTTCATGTCCCCCAGCAGCAGGTAGAGCAGCCGCACGTCCACGGGGCTGTAGGCGACGTGGAAGACGTGCGCGGGGTCAACGTCGGACTGGTCGACATGGTCGAAGGTGTCGACGACGTTCGCAGCCGTCAGGATCGCGTGTGCGTCGAACAACGCGGGCTCGTGGCCGTGAATCACCGCGATCTCCAGCGTCCCGCCCAGCCGCGCCTCGCCGGTGACGACGAGCTGGTCATGCCCCGTGCCCGGGCTCAGCCCGGCAACTTCCGTGCGATGCACGCCGGTGGGGAGCTGGCTGTAGTTGCCGCGGATGGTCGCCTGCCCCGGGGTGACGAAGTCGATGATGACGTCCGTGGGCAGGAATCCGACCTCCAGCCGGCCGTGGTTCTCCACGCTCACGCCCACGTGCGACGCGTGCTCGAGGTACATCGCCGTGCCGTCGTCGATGGTGATCGACCCAAAGCCGTCGAAGATGGCCGTGTCGTAGACGAGGTGGAAGTCGCCGCCGCCGAAGTGCACGTCGGTGGTGAAGCTCTCGAGCTGAAGGCGGCCGCGAAAGGCGGTCTGCGCCTCAAAGCGCACGCGGCCGTCGACGTTGATGCGCCCGTGTACGATCAGCGGGCTGCCGGCGAGCATCGTCGGCGGCGGGAAGCCCGTCGCGTCGATGTTGATGATGCCGTTACCGCCGAGCTGCCACGCCGCGCTGGCGGGGATGAGATTGACCGTCAGCCGCGCCGCCGGGCCGTCAAGGTTCATCACGCCCGAGAAGATGTTGTTGGTCGCGTTCAGCCGCTGGGCGTTCAGCGTCAACGGCGCGTCGTGCAGCGTCCAGGTGTTGGCGTTGGCGACGCCGTCAAGGTCGAGCCGCAGCACGTCCATCGTCGTCGCGTCGACCACCTCCACCTCGCCGTTGAAGCGCATCAACCCGTCGCCGGTGTAGCTGCCGCCGGCGAAGCTCGACGCGCCGTTGAGGATCAGCACCGCCGTGTCGCTGACGTCCACGCTCGCCGTGGCGCTGTAGGCGCTGACGTTGTTGACCCACGTCGTGCCGTTGTCGATCTGCATCGAGCCGTCGACCAGCAGCGGCGGGTTGACCAGCGCGTCGCCGTCCGTCGTCATCAGTCCCGTGTGGTAGATGTGCATCAGCCCCACGCCGTCGACGGTGGGGATGAGCGTGCGGCCCGGCGGCTCGATCATGTGCAGCAGGTGGTCCAGACGCCAGCTCGGCAGAATGTAGAGCACGCCGTGGTTGGTGATGACGCCGTCGAACCCGTCGTCGCGCCCCGGCTCGATGGTGTTGGAGAAGATCGAGAAGATGATGTCGGGGTTGATGGTGATCTGCGCGCTCTCGGTTGAGCCGTCGAGGTCCGTCTCGGCGGTGGAGATGCTCGTGTTGGCCACGACGTGGACGACGTCGTTGAACTCGACGAGGCCGGCGCCGACGAACGTGCCGCCGGCGAGCGTGGTGTGGGCGTTGAAGCTCAGCACGCTCTGCGAGTCGACCTCGAAGTGAGCGGTCGAGTTGACCAGCGTCATGCCGTTGAGATGCAGGTGGCCCGGGTCCGGGAACTCGCCGACGAACACCGTGCCGCCGATCGCCGCGGCCGTGTCGACCTGCCCCTGGCCGAGCACGTGGACCTTGCCGGGCAGGGCGACGCTCACGCCGCCCGCGCCACTGAGCGTGGCCGGCGAGCCGGCGGTCTCGTGCATGTTCATCGTGCCGTCCAGCCGCCACGACGGCGCCACGTGCAGCTCGCCGCCGTTGAGCTGGATCGTGCCGGTGAAGTCGTTGATGGGGCTCATGGCGATCTGGCTGCTGAGCACGTTCAGCCTCGCGCCCGGCTCGATGGTCACGTGCGTGTTGCCCGCCTGCCCGTCCATGTCGTAGATGTGCGGGTTGATCGTGGAACTGTGCGTCACGACCAGGTCGCCGTTCTGCCGCACCACGCCCGGGCCCAGGATCGACCCGCCCTCCATGACGGTCAGGCCGTTCAAGCGCAGCTCCGAGCTGCCCGGGTTGGACTCGACGATCGCGCCGTCGCCGATGAACAGCGTGTTGTTGACGACCGCCAGCTCCGTGCCGCGCAGCGTCGCCGCCCAGCCCAGGAAGATGATGCCCGGCCCGTTGACCGTCGCCGGGTTCATCGCCCCGCCGGCAAGGTGCAGCAGCGACCCGGCACCGAAGCTGATGCTGTCGTCGAAGGTCACATGCCGGCCTTCGCCGACGTTCATCACGCTGTTGAAGGGCCCGGCAAAGCCCGTCTGAAAATGGATGTTGCCCTCCATCGCCAGCACGATGCCGTTGTTGGACACCCCGTCGAGGTTCAGCGCCAGGTGGTTGGGCGACGCGAACACCAGCGTCCCGCCGCTGGTCGCGTGGATGGCGCCGTCGTTGATCAGCTCGCCAAACATCCCGCTGATGTTGACCGTCCCGAAGCCGCGGAGCTGTCCGCCGTTGTGCACGCGCAGGCGATGGCTGACGTTGGCGATCGCGCCGGCCCCGAACACGTCCAGGCTCGTCGTGTCGCCCACGTCCACCTCGTCGGCGATGAGCATGCCCGTGCCCGCGAGCACCAGGCGCGACGTGATCGGTACGCCCGTCGTGTTGGTCAGCGTGACGCGCTCGGCGAAGAGGTGCTCGTTGCTGTTTTGCAGCGACGAGCCGTCGTCCAGCGTCAGGCTGCTGACGTTGCCCGGCCCGGACATGAACACCACGCCGCCGTGGCGGATGAACGCGTCCGTCAGATGCAGCGGCACCTGCCCGCCGATCCAGTTGAACCCCGTGTTCCAGTCATTGCCGCCCAAGAAGTCGACGCGCGGCAGGTCGCCGATGGTCCAGCCCTGGCTCGAGGCGATGCCGAGGTAGTCGGCGACCGACGGCCGCGTGCGCCGGCTGCCGGACAGAAACCCCATCACCGCGTCGTTG
>SKPT01000046.1 GCA_007119405.1 Phycisphaeraceae bacterium | reverse complement strand
GCACGCCCCCCCGGATCGGCTGGCCATCGGCGAACCGGCTGCACCCGCTCATGAACAGCACCGGCCGCTGCCCCGCCGGCGCATAAGCCGCCACGTGCGCCCCGTGCAGATACACCGCCGCGGAGGCACCCGCGGCCGTCAGCCGCGCCAAAATCAAGCCGCCCGGCCCCGGCTCGAACGCCACCCGCCCGTCAATCCCGAAACGCTCGTTCAGTTGCTGGTCGGTCATGGCGACGATGGTACCGCATCCCACACCGCGTGCCGTGGTCGTGGCGGACGCCAGCGCCACGAACATCGATGCCCGCCTCCGTTAGCCGTCGCTCCCCGAGCGACGCGGAGGTGCGCCTGCCGGAGATCCCCGACATATCGTGCGCCGCTCGCCCCCCGTGCCCCCGCGTCGCCCGGAGACCGACGGCTAACCTCGTGCCCATCCGCGCCTCAGATCCCCGCCCCCCCGTCGCGCGTGCTCAGGCCCTGCGGCCCATGCGTCTCCGCCGCCGCCGTCGCGTCCGCCGGCGCGATCGGCAGCTCGATGGTGAAGGTCGTGCCCTCGCCCCGCGTGCTCTCGACCTGAATCCGCCCGCGATGCTCGTCCACGATCTTCTTCGTCACCACCAGCCCCAGCCCCGTGCCGCGCATCCCCTTCGTCGAATGGAACGGCTCAAAAAGCTGGTTCATCGTCCGCTGCGTCATCCCCTGCCCGTTGTCCGACACCAGGATCCGCACCTGCTCCTTGTCCGCGTCATACTCGGCCCGCAGGCTCACCACCCCCGAGTCAGGCTCCACCGCGTCCAGCGCGTTGTTCAGCAGGTTCAGCACCGCCTGGTGAATCCCCGACGCGTCCAGCGGCACCGGCGGCAGGTCCGGCGCCACGTCCGTGATCAGCGCCACCGTCCGCGCCTCGAACTGCTGCTGCACCAGCTGCGCCACCTCCTCCAGCACCCGCCCGACGTTCGTCAGCTCCAGCTCCGGGTTGCGCTGCTTCGAGAACGCCAGCATGTTCATCGTCAGCTCGTAGATGCGGTCCAGGTTGCGCGACACGATCTCCCACCCGTTGCGCAGCAGCTTCACGTTGCCCTTGCGCAGCCCCAGCTCCACCACGTCCGCCCCCCCGCGCAGCCCCTGCAGGATGTTCTTGATCGAGTGCGACAGGCTCGCCACCGTCTGCCCCACCGCCGCCAGCCGCTCGCTCTTGAGCCGCGCCTCGTAGCTGCGGTTGTTCGTCAGCGCCAGGCCCGTCTGCACGCCGATCGCCGTCAGCAGCGTAAGCTGATCCTCCGTGTAGGTGTAGTTGGCGATCTGGCTGTCCAGGTGGATCACGCCGTGGATGCGGTCCTTGAAGCGGATCGGCACGCACATCGCCGAGCGGATGCGGAAGTTCTGCACGCTGTCGCCCGTGGCGAATCGCGCGTCGTTCATCGCATTGGACGAGAGCACCCCCACCTGCTTGCGCAGCACGTACTGCACGATCGTCCGGCTCACCTCGATCGGCTGGGGCTTGCCGTCCGTGTCCGGGTTCACCCGGTGCCGCGCCACCACCGCCCGCGGCTCATCGCCCGGCTCGTCGCCGATCAGGATGAACCCGCGGTCGGCCTGGAAATACTCGAAGATCAGATCCATCACCCGCTCCAGCAGCGTCTGCTGGTCGGTCACCGATCCGATCAGCGCGGTCAGCTCGTAAATGACCTTGAGCTGAAGCGTCGCCGCCTGGCTGGGCTCGGGCACCGCCATGATCATCGAGTCGTCGTTGGACGCGACGGTGTGCTCGACGTTCACCCCCACCTCATCCTTGCTCGCCAGGCGCACGGACGAGAGCGAGTCCATGCCCGTGCGCGCCTCCTGGCCGTAGAGAAACAGCGTCATCCCCGTGCGCACCTGGTCGCCCGGCCGCAGCAGCCGCCGGTCGTGGACGCGCACGCCGTTGACGAACGTGCCGTTGGAGGAGTTCAGGTCACGGATGTACCACCGCCCGTCGTCGGGCGTGAGCTCAGCGTGGCGGCGCGAGATGGTCTGGTCCGTCAGCGGCAGCGACTCGCTGGAGCGGCCGATCATCTGCGGCTCATTGGCGGGCAACTCGAACCGCCGACCCTTGTCCGGGCCCTGAAGTATCGTCAAAACCAGCACGCGGGGGTCTCCGAAAGTGCGCGATACGACGCGCGGACACACCGATCACCCCCATATTCTAGGGCCGCGCATCCGGAAACGTCAGGCATCCCGCTGCCGGCGCGGCAATGGTGCACGGGCGTCAGTCGGCCGATGGGCTACTCTGGAGCTGTTCAAGAACCTCTTCGGCAAACTGATGCCCGGGTGTGCCAGGTTGCGTGAGTTCGATCAGCCTTCGGCTTATCGTCTCACTGGTTTCGATATCGCCGGCGGGGACCGCGTGCATCAGCGTGACGGACAAGGCCGGCACATGATTCGGATTGTCGTCAAGCAGCGCCTCGGCGTGGTCCTGCGCCAGCGCCGGCTCGCGGTGTTGCAGGGCCGTGACGATCGCTGCTTCGCGCATCGCAAGCACCCAATCGTCGTCAACACCGCGATGAACAAGCGCCGCAATGGCCTCGTCGAAAGGCTCATAAGCCGTTGCCGCTCCCTCAAGCTCGCGCACGAGCTCGCTCATGCGCATCACGGCGGCCTGTGAGAGTTGCAGCGAAATCTCGTAGGCGCGCAGCCGGGCGTGCAGTTCGCCGACTGCGTCGCCCTGCTCCCGCGCCTGGCGAATCGTACGCTGGTACAGATCAATACCCTCCCCGGCATTTTCAAACGGCTGATAGTCGCGCAATCGACCGGCCACATCCTCACCCGTCACCGCGTGGAGCGCCGCCAACAGTTGCTCCGGCAGTGAGCCGCCCATCCCGCCGAGTTGGTCAAGTGCGCGACCGACGTGCTCTGGGCCGTGGCGTTCAATGAGTCGCAGCGCCTCATGCATGGCAAGCCGCATCCGGGCCTGCTCCAGGCGGCGTTCGCCCGCCGTGCGCAATCGCAGTGCCGGCGGTCGAGTCGGCCAGTGAAGCAGGTTGGCCTCGTCGCGCAGCGGCGCGAGGCGCTCGAGTTCGGCTCGATCAAGCATCGGGGTGGCAGCGTCCTCGCCTATGTGCTCGCGCAGGAGATGGACGGTCAGGGCGTCAGCGTAGCCGTCGAAAAACCAACGCGTGTGGAAATGATCGGCGCGGACGCGCGCCTGCAGCGTCTGCCCAATCGTCATGCGCAGCGCCAGCGTCGGCGCCGCCCACAGGGCGGTGTCGAAGGCATTGAAGTACACGGCGATACCCTCCGCCGGGTCTTCCTCGGCCACCGCGATGATGATCGGCTCACCGTCCCGTGGCCGCCCACGCTGTGTCACGCGATCTGACACCGGGTCATGGCTGAAGCTTGCGAGTTCGCCGCCGTCACGCAGGTATTCCCGAATCGTCCCGCGCAGCAACACGTAAACGGCCATGGATTCATCGCCGCGGCCCGGAAGTGGCTGCGGATGAAGACCTCGCTGCAACGTGGCGTGCTGATCAATCTGCCCGTCAACGAGCGGATTGAAACTGACGATGTGGTTCAGGTCGTCGACGATGGCATCGGCTCTATCGCGCATCAGGAGAATTCTGTCGGCGGTGGCGTGCAGGTTGCCCACGCCCTCGACCACGGCCTCGGCCACTGCGTCCATCACCGGCTCAAGGTCGGGCTGGTAGTACACGGTCACGTTCTGAACCTGCCGGGTGTGCAACGTGACGCCCGCCATTCGCGGCGCAGCGCCGGCCTGTGCCGTGACGGCAGCCAACGTGGTGACGAGCACCATGATGCTCAAGCGGTTCGTGGACATTGGGATTGCTCCTGATTCGGAGCATCTCGCGCGTGCGGCGAATGAGCCTATGCTCCGGGCTGAAACCGCTACGTCTGCCCCATCCCCAACCACCCCCGCCAGCGCGCGAGCT